>JAKSDM010000320.1 GCA_022360135.1 Pseudanabaenales cyanobacterium
CGAACAAGCACAGTTCAAGAAATTCAAAACAATCAAGCCCAAGGCGGTTAGCCTGCCCCAAAAAGAGTTAATCAAAACAGGTTATCTCCAGTCTGGGCAAAGCCTCCCTTATGTCATTCAACCCGATAGAGACGATATTGATTTAGCTGACTGGGCGACAAGCAAGTGTGAATTCATTGAGACTCACTTGCAAAAACACGGGGCAATTCTCTTCCGTGGATTTAAGATCAACACCGTCCCTGAGTTTGAAAAAGTAGCCAGCGCCATTTGTCCTCAGCTATTTGGCGACTATGGCGACTTGCCCCGAGAAGGCATTAGCGACAAGGTTTATGGGTCTACCCCTTACCCTTCTGACCAAGCCATTCTTTTCCACAATGAAAGTTCTCACTTGAATCAGTGGCCGCTCAAAATCTGGTTTTTCTGTGTACAACCAGCTCAGGACAGTGGAGAGACGCCAATTGTTGATTGTCGGAAAGTTTACCAACTCCTTGACCCCAAGCTAAGAGAAAGATTTGAGCAAAAGCAATTAATGTATGCCCGCAACTACATTGAAGGGTTAGATGTCAGTTGGCGAGATTTCTTTCACACCAATGATAAAACTGTTGTCGAAACTCGTTGTCGTCAGTCTGGCGTCGATTTCGAGTGGCTTTCAGATAATGGGCTAAGAACTAGCAAGGTACGACCCGCAGTCTCTCAACATCCTAAGACAAGGGAGCCAGTATTTTTCAATCAAGTGCAATTGCATCACATCTCCTGCTTAGAACCCGCTGTTAGAACATCTTTATTATCAAGTCTTGGGGAAGACAATTTACCTCGCAATGTCTATTACGGTGATGGGTCCCCGATTGAAAATTCAGTAATGGCGGAAATCGGAGAAATTTATCAGCAAGCGAAAGTCAGCTTCCCTTGGGAACAGGGAGATATATTGATGCTAGATAACATGTTAATTGCTCATGGGCGAAATCCTTATGTTGGTCCACGCAAGATTGTAGTGGCTATGGGAGAAATGATTGATAGCCAAAACATAGAGGGAGTTTAAGCAATCAATGTTAAGTCAAACTATTGAGGGATTTCGTCTCTCTCCTCAACAAAAACAGCTTTGGTCGCTACAACAAAGTGGCGATCTTTACTGCGCCCAATGTGTTCTGAGAATTGAAGGCAAACTTCAAGTAGAAATACTAAAATTAACTTTACAAAAAATAGTTCATCGGCATGAGATTCTACGCACGTATTTTCATCGTCAACCCGGTATAAAAATCCCCATACAAGTAATAAATAATGACGGTGTATCATCATGGCGAGAACTTAATCAAAGTGATTGGGGATATAAGCAAATCGAGGAACTGTGTCACAAAGAAAGGCAGTTTGTTTTTAACTTTGAGCAAGACCCACTCTTACGGATATTACTGCTGGCGGAGTCATCTAACCAATGGTGGTTGCTGATTACTTTACCCTCCTTATGTGCAGATGGTTGGTCTCTAAAAAACCTGGTGAAGGAAGTTAGCTATATCTACGGCGCCTGCTTGAGGAATGAAGAATTAGAGGATGAACTCGTACAATATATCCAATTTTCAGAATGGTGCAATGAACTGCTAGAAGACGAAGATGTAGCAGCTGGAAAAGCCTACTGGCGGCAGCAACGACTTAGTTTAATTCCGTCACTCACTCTTCCTTTTGAAAGCTATTCTGGTAGACAAACAAGGTTTGAGCCTAGCGTCCATACGTTAAGATTAGAGCCAGATTTAGTAGCAAAACTGGATACGATAGCCACTCTACACAAAACCACAGTTGCAGATTTTTTATTCGCCTGTTGGCAAATACTGCTTTGGCGAATCACAGGACAATCAGATATTGTTGTCAGTACTGTCTACCCTGGCAGGAA
>JAKSDM010000794.1 GCA_022360135.1 Pseudanabaenales cyanobacterium
ACTCAGGACTTCATTTTTGTGGGCCGGGGGATCAACTATCCCATTGCCCTGGAAGGCGCCCTGAAGCTGAAGGAGATTAGCTATATCCATGCTGAGGGCTATCCGGCAGGGGAGATGAAACATGGGCCGATCGCGCTGCTGGACGCCAAGGTGCCGGTGGTTGCGATCGCCATGCCCGGCGCTGTCTACGAAAAGGTCCTCTCTAATGCTCAAGAAGCCAAAGCCCGAGATGCGCAGCTGATTGGCGTGGTTCCGATGAATGACCCAGAGGCGGAACATACTTTCGATTCCTTACTGCCGGTGCCTGCTGTCGATGAGCTGTTATCCCCCATCCTGGCGGTAATTCCGCTGCAGCTATTGGCTTATCATATTGCCGCACGACGAGGGTTGGATGTGGATCAACCGCGTAATTTGGCCAAGAGCGTGACGGTTGAATAAAAATCTGGCGTCAATGACGTCATCTTGTCATTGACGCCGCCTTGTAGATCCCAGCGAATGATAAAACTGGCCCACAGACAATCCATTGCCCGTTTCATGGTTGTCTAGCGCCTGTTCCAGGCCTTCAAAAGCAGCCAAGTCATACAAGCTCCCAAGAGTCCAATGGCGATACTTACGCCGAAAGCTAACCCCGCGCTCTTGATTGCATTTGACACCGGGATTGGTTGACCAGACGGCGTTGGATTGCGAACCTCAATGATGGTCTTCGCCTGTTCAGTGAAGGTGGAGGCGGCTAAAGAGGCGACGCTAATACCCACACTGGCGATCGCAACCGTGCGGTTCAAAAACCGTTCATTTTTGGCTTTCTCAATCTCGGTAATTCCGCTCACTGTACTGATAAAGTTAGCAAGCGGTTGCAACCCAACCTGAAACGCCTGATAGTCACTCCGCACCTGTTCTAGACAAGTCTCTAGGGCAAATTTGCCAAAATGATCCAGGAATTCTAAATCTGCACTTTGGTCAGGCTCTTGCAGTGCTTCCACCTGATCCTTATAGTTCTTCCTATTTATCTCAATAGCTGAAATTTCTTCCTGTAAATAGGACAGATTACGGCTGTATTGTTCCGAGATAGATAGGGCTTCAGTCAAGCTAGCTTGCAGTCGAAGCAAATCATAGTTAGGAGAATGCCGATCAGCCGAGAGCGCTTTGAATTGTTGGGAATCGTAAGGTGAACTGTGAGTTAAAGCAAGTTTTGTTGATGAAGTCGAGGGAGAAATTGACGCCACAACTTTCTGGATATCTTCGGATGCATGGAGCAAATCGTGCTTGAGTTGGCGACTTTGCTCATAGAGCCACAACACCTTGTTGCGGGCGTGAAATAAAACCATCAGATTTGGGTAAAGCTCTTCTGTCGCCGCGTTAACTTCCTCTGAGGATTGATTGGCGGCAAAGCAAAGTAGAAGAACGTGATAACTCCTATTTTTTCCATCTCGGGTGTAATCAGGTCGCTCAAGTTCAAATACTGTGGCTCCGCTCCAGGCGCCTTGACCTACCAAGTCCCGTTTCCAATCCGGCTGAGGCATAATATTGACCGCTCTATAAAACGTTTGAGCAACGTCCTCAGGGGACTGATTTGGATCAGTAAGTTGTGTCCAAACTAACCAGCTTTCGCCAAAGAATCCTGGTTGGCCATGTCGATGCTCTTCTATCCAGTTTTTTGTTTTCTCTAGCCTGACTGTAACGGGCAACTGACCCCAGGCATCATTCTCTTTTTCACCTGAGCAGTCAATCATTAGCCCATAAGAATCCCCTAACTTAACTGGATAGTAATACCCATTGAGCGGAGAATTTAAGGGTTGAATTTTTTCTGAACCCAGTAGATTGATGTAGCTTGAGAAGGATGATTCTTCTCGTTGCTGGAACTGAGCCAACTGCTCCGATGTGACCTGAGGATAAATTCGCTGCCAAAAGTGACGCCGGTTCTGCTTAACCTGCTCCGAACTATTGCCTAGTCCTTGATAGAGATCATAGAGAAATAAATCAATCGTGAATGTAGATGGTGTCATAGAAACGATGCCCAGAATCAGCAAATATTACCCCGGAAATTGGAAAGTCTGCTGAGCGGCATTTGGTGGATTAGGTGAAGACAATATTTCCTGCGCATTTTCGGGAGTGGTCTGCTGGCTAATCACTCGGACAACGTTACTCCGTTTCGGTGGGTTTTTAAGTTCACCAGGCTGATTCTCAAGTCCTTTCATCCGCTGAGCAGACTGTCCCAGTAGCTGATCAAGGGCGTCTTTATACAGAGGAGTAAGGCTGGGAGTCGATTGAGCGACTGCATCTAGTTCCATTACCCGATTTTCTAGATCTTGAGAGATCTCTTGAATCTGCTTTGTAATTTGTTCAGGCAACGGCTCCGCTTGCTCATGTACAGCAAACAGAAAGGAATGCAGTATTACTGTTTCAGTATCATTCATCGGCCTGACAGAATAAAGGGTGACCAGAAGTAAGCACGTTGATAGGGATGCCTCATTGTATTCAATTCAAGCTGCCGGATGGCTTGGGGTAATAAAAATGATTTGAGTCTCGGCTCAACCTGTTTATCTTGATAGGACTTTAGCCAGTCAATCAAATCTGTTTTGCTTTTATCTCTAAGAAAAATTTGCGCCTGCTTCAGCGCCTTGGCCGGAGAGTGTTTTTCAATCAGTAACTGTTCATAAAATTTAGTGATAAGTAACGTGCTGGGTAAGGACTCAATCGGCCACAGCGTACTCAGAATGAAGCGAGCGCCTGCCTTGAGATAAGCACTGACCAGTCCCACATATTCGTCTGTGATGGTTTGCTCGCCAGTCATGCCGGTTTCACAAGCCGCGAGACTTACCAGTTGATAGGGAGTTAAATCAAGGGCGACAATGTCCAGTAGCGTTAATCGGTCAGAGTCTTTCAAAAACAAGCAGGACTGGGCGGGATTGTTGTAATTGTAGGCGCCATGCCCAGCAAAGTGAAAGCAGTGATGGGTTTGGGCAAAAACTTCGAGGAGTTCAGTCTGAGTGCTTCTGGTTTGATCAAGCGTGGTGGTTGTGGAGGAAGCCTGTTCAAACAGATGACGAACTAGGCCTGCTTCCATTTCTGCAAAGGGAAGCGGAGCCAGCTTCTGCTTTTGGTGTTTGATATCGGGACTACTCTTAGGATTTTCCACCAGCAGTAAGGATGGCAGCTGTAGCGGCGGCGTGAGCGGTTGATGCGACAGCGTGAGATGGACTGTAGGCAGATAAG
>JAKSDM010001295.1 GCA_022360135.1 Pseudanabaenales cyanobacterium
AGAACCCCGGGGATTGAGCTTGCAAGATCCTCCCGGAATTGAGATTTTACGGTTGGTGGGAATTTGGAAGCTGAATGGGCAAGACATTAACATCAATGATCCAGCTCAAAATCAGGGGATTTGG
Source organism: Pseudanabaenales cyanobacterium (assembly GCA_022360135.1). GTDB lineage: Bacteria > Cyanobacteriota > Cyanobacteriia > Phormidesmidales > Phormidesmidaceae > JAKSDM01. Next base: position 125 of record JAKSDM010001295.1, read on the forward strand.
AACATTAGTCGGAACGGACACCGAGCAGTTCTAAATGTCACCCCAGAACTGACGATTGGAGACACGCCCATTACCAGCGGCGCTCAAGTCGCTGCCCGATTACAGGTAGGAGCCAGTGTCGTTTCAGCTCCAGAAAGCGCCCTGCCGGACTGGGCCAAAACAGGTGAAGAGTCATTCCGTATCTCCTCGATTTAGAACTCGAAGCAGGACTTAGATCATGAAGAAGATTCTTACCTTTTTCCTCACAATGTTAGTATCTTGCTCAGTTGCTTGGGGGCTGACTGGAATCCAAACTGTACAGGGCCAGGACACCCCAAGACTGTTTGAGCAGGAGCGGGATGGCGCGCCCGTGCGCCCCCTGTCCCCCGAGCGTTTAGCAGAACTCCGCGATCCCTTCTTTAACTTAGTGCTACGGGATCATGCCGAGGTTTTCAACTTAGCTCGCATCGAAGCGCTGATTACTGCAAATAGTGGAGAGGAACAAACTTTTGTCGTTTCAGAATTGATCGAAAGTGAAAGCCCTGGCTCTTCAAATCGACCGGCTACTCGTCGCGCCGTACTCACCTTCAGTGGAGAAAACCAGGGGGAAACACTCGATCGCAACATCATGATGTCGGTGTTCTTCAACGCCAATCGCTTCCCTGATATTCAAAATATAGAAACGCTCAGTTGGGATAGCCAACAAGAACGCTACAACTACTACAAGCTCGATCAACAGGGAACAGGTAATTTTTCCTGGAAGTTCCGCGGCTCATCAGTTGGAGCAGAGCAACTCTCCCCAAGGCAACGGGTTGGGACCTGTTTACAGTGTCATATTAACGGCGCTCCGGTGTTCAAAGAACTGCCATTTCCTTGGAACAATTGGCATTCTTTCCAGGACCAGGCCTCCTACCTACGGACACGTTGGCCTGTGGGACAAAATCCTAGAATCAGGACGAATCTCAGAGGGGCGGAGGAGCTGGAAACGAATGTGATTGTACCTGCCATCCACAAATTTAATACAACCCAAATTGAGGCCAACATTGATCAGACTAGTAATCAAGGGATTAATCAGGCGCTGGACGGCCAACGTCTGCTCCGACCCTTGTTCACGACTACTGAATTTAACCTCATTAGTAGTGGGGAGCAAGTGGGCGGACTGCATCCCTTCTCTGAACTTGCTCCAGGGCCGTTTAATGACGTGAGGGTTCCCAACAGTTTTTTCCTCAACGCTGATCTGATAGGCGGTAATGGCCCAGCGGCGATTCAGGGACTTCAGATCCCTGAAGCCAATCGCTTTAGTGACGCAGTCTTGGTCGAACCTGACGAATACCGTCAGCTGATCGCGAACGCCCAGGTTAAGCTAGGAGGACAGGAGGGCGACGCCAACTTCGCCTGGTTTACGCCACAAGCCAGCCAAATCGATAATGACTGGGTAGACCAGCTTTTAACCAAGGGAATTGTAACGCCAGAGTTTGTGGCGGCGGTGCTGGCGATCGATTTGGAGACGCCGTTTCTCTCTACAGCACGAGAGGAATTACTCCGGTTTATTCCGGAACAATTTACCTTTACTCCCTTGGATCAACAAAGCCATCCAGACAATCTAACCCAGCAAGTGATCGCCGCCTTAGAAACAGAAAATCCTGCCGATGGCTCCACTGCTGCAGAGTTTCTAACCTTGCTTCGGAGTGATAATCCAGTCGATATTCTTCAAGCAAGAGTAGCCGACTATCGCAATAGGCTAGTGAGTCTACTGGCAGATCCAACCACCCGTTTTTCGGAACTCACTCGGTTGTATGATCTGGCAATTGCCCATAGACAAGCAATTCGCGATAGTCGTAGCCTAAGACCCCTAGACGAATTCGGTTTACTATTTCCATTACCTTAACGGCAGGCTTCTGCGGCGCGGACAAGTCTGTGCTGGGTTTACACCCAATTCTAAAGCCTCTGCCAAGCGGTGTTAGGAGGGCGGCCTACTGTACGGGATGACCCCTATGCCGCTTGGCAGAGACTCACCACCAAGGACGATCCGCTGAAAAATACTGTGGCGCCATCTTATAATCAAGCGCTTATCTCCCCACTATTTGAATGCCAACAAGTACAGCAGCTAAGGCAACAGAAGTGAAAGCAAAACTTCGTCTTTTAGGGTCTAATATTGCCCATGAAGTACCTAGAATAAAAATGATCCAAGCGCCTTGCAATCCCAATTTATTTGGATGATTCTGCAACCATTTCCATGATTGAAGTTGTGGCAAGAAAAGTATACTCAGAGACAATGTAGCTAGAAATAAACAACTCGTCCGAATAAAAATCTCTAATTTGCGGCTTATTTTTATGCTCTTATTGCCATTACGCGAATCTTGGATCTCTTGTTTCGCTTGGTTTATCCAGTTTTGTGCTCCTTCTGCTGAAAAATGAAAGGGGTAACGTTTAAGAAAAAG
>JAKSDM010001109.1 GCA_022360135.1 Pseudanabaenales cyanobacterium
CGCTTGGCAAAATTGTTAGAGTTTTTTGAAGTAGACTCGATATGTAGTCTGTCTTTGACCCAACATGGCCGATATATTTATTTCTTATTCTCGTCGGGATAAAGACTTTGTGGAAACTTTATACAAGGCATTATCACGTAGCAAATATGACACCTGGGTAGACTGGGAAGACATTGAACCTTCAACAGAATGGTGGAATGAAATTAGAGCCGGAATTGAAAATTCGCATACCTTTATCTTTATTATTAGCCCTGATTCAATAGGATCTAAGTATTGTATTGATGAAGCAAAATATGCATATTTACATTGCAAACGCATCATTCCAATTATGAGGAAAAACTGTGATAATTTGCCCAAATTCCTAACAAAAATTCAATGGTTATCCTTCCAAGTTGAAGATGACTTTAAATCTTCTTTTAAGAAGCTAGTAGAGACTATTAACACCGATTTGGATCATAATAAAACTCATACTTGGTTAGAATTAAAAGCGATCGAATGGCTGAATCAAAAAAAAGATCGAAGTTTATTACTGCGAAAAAAGCTTTGTTAAATGCTGAAGAATGGTTGTCAGAAGCGATTACGAAAAAAGAATCAAAACCAACGACACTTCATAAAAAATATATTGTGACTAGCCGTATATCGGAAAACATCCCAAAAACATTCAATTTAATTTTTGTATTGTCTCTGATGGCAGTAGTCGCATTAAAATTATTATTCCTCAAATATGTTAAAGATATTTTTAATATTGCTCATGCATTATCATATCTTCCGCTACTAATGGTGATTCTTACATCATTCGCAACCGTTTTTATCGTTATATTTATTATCCTATCTCTAGGATTGCCTTACAATTTATTTGCAGTATTTTTCTGCTCATTAATTCCTGATTTCAGAAGAATATTTAGATGAATCACATATTGCTAGATTTAGATGAGGTTAGAGCAACTCAATTTTGTTAATTACAATTATCTTGGCATACCTTTTGCTCGTTTTATACTTTGTGGTGGAGCGCTTATTGAGAAAGGGGAAGCAAGCCCTTAGTCTCCAGCCAGGACAATTTGATCGGGGAAGTTCACGTCTCATTTGGAGCATTGGTTTACTTAATCTCTTGCTTATTTTCCTTGCCCCTGCGTTCAACAGCTGTGGTATTGGTTATTGGGACAATGAGTATATCGGTTGGATAGGTGTGTTCCTGATGCTCGTTGGACTCACAATACGATATTTAGCTGCCAAAACACTCGGCAAGTTTTACACCCGAACACTACAGATTTTTGAAGGGCAGCAAATCGTTGAGCAAGGTCTTTATCGTCTCATTCGACATCCTGGCTACTTAGGCACATTGATCATGGATTTAGGCGCAGGTTTAGCCATAAACAACTGGGCTATATGTCTGGCCATTTTGCTTACAGGGTTTATGCCGCGACTTTATCGAATTTATGTCGAAGAGGAGATGTTAGAAGGTATATTTGGAGAGCAATACAGGGACTATTCAGAGAAAACATGGAGGCTCATTCCATTTATATACTAGGTTATCGCTAGCAGCCCGACGCTGCTCCAGGTGATCCGGGATTAGGTTTGGGCTAGTCTGACGAGTTGTGTAAAATTTGACTTTTTTTTAATATATTTAACCCAGATTTCATCCAGGCCCCCAAAAGAAAGGTTAATCGGAGCATTTATAAAAGTAAAGTCAATCATAATCATTGAAATTTAAGGCTTCTGGGAAAGACAAAGATTGGTTTGTAAACACTTCGATGAAAGTTAACACTTATTTTACTTTCAAGCTTTATTCTACTCCCTGGGTAAAAAATCAAGTTGATGGGCTGGGTGTATCTCGCTAGATAGTGTGCTTGTTTGGGGCGTTCATCAGATACATTTACAGATTTAGGTGTATTTTCTGTGTATTTTTGTTTTTCCCTATCTTGCTCAAGATAGGGAAACCGTTCTGTCTTTGATGAAACGCTCTGGCATTGCCGATTTTTTTGGTTACGAGATCACCCATTACCCAAGGGTAATGACAATCAAATTTAATGGCGATAAAGGGCGTTTCCTTCATGAAACATCGATTGACAAGACGGTCATTTTTGGCGCTCAGTGCTGCCAGTGCAGGGGTTGCTCTGAGTTCTAGATGGCTGGAACCGGCGATCGCGCAACTGACCGATGAATCTCGCTTTGCCGTTCAAGTAGGAGATGTTACAAAAAACCGGGCGATTATTTGGACCCGAGGAGACCGTAATTCTCACTTTGCAGTAGAAATTTCCATCTCGCCCAATTTCAGCGGTAAGACTCGCATTGTCAAAGGCGGACAATTGACGTCTGGAACTGACTACACTGGGAAGATAGATTTAGGGGGATTACATCCAGATACCCCCTACTATTACCGAACCCTGCTACAAGAGCAAGGCATTGCGGGTAGGGGTAGTTTTCAAACTGCGCCAAGCCACGATCAAAATAGTTCGGTCCGTTTCGTTTGGGCGGCGGATATGGCGGGTCAAGGCTGGGGGCGCAACCCAGAATTGAAAATCACCGCTTTCGATGGGGAAGTCATCCAAGGCGGTTACGTCGTTTTTGATGTCATGCGTAAGTTTAGTCCCGACTTTGCAGTGTTTTGCGGTGACATGATCTACGCTGATAATCCGATTTCGCCCACTCAAGAAATTCCGTCGGAAGTCGGCGGCGGCATCTGGATCAATGAACCTGCTAAAGATTTCGTAGCCATTACTCTGGATGGTTTTAGGGCAAATTGGAAATACAATTTGGGGGATGAAAAGTTCCGCCGCTTTCTATCTGAAACGCCTATCTATGTGGAGTGGGATGACCATGAGGTAACCAATAACTGGTATCCTGGTGAAATTTTGCCAGCTGGAGATCCTTACAATGAACTGTCAGCTGATATTCTGGCAGAGCCGGCTGAACAATCCCTGTTTGAATACAACCCAATTCGGGGAGAGAATATCTTCCGCAAGTTCCGACACGGTAAGCATTTAGAGCTGTTTTTGCTAGATGAGCGGTCTTTTAGAGATCCCAACCCTCAAAATAGCGATCCGAATGGTATAGAAATGCTGGGGCAGGAGCAGTTTGAGTGGTTGAAACGGAGTTTGAGCAACTCTAGTGCTACCTGGAAAGTGATTGCTACTCACGATCCTTTCACAATCGTGACTGGAGGCGAAACCGATCGCGATGCCTGGAGTCAGAATGATCCGGCTGTATTAGGTCGTGAAGGACAACTCCGTGACCTGCTGAAGTTCATTAAGGATCGAAACATTAAGAATGTTGTCTCCATTACCGCTGATGTCCATTTTGCAGCAGCGATAAAATGTGACCCAGAGCAAGCTGTATTCCAAGAATTCAACCCCTTTTGGGAATTCGTAATTGGCCCTATTAATGCAGGCGCCTTTGGTCCGGGTCAACTCGATCCCAGCTTCGGTCCTGAGTATAAATTTGTCAGAGGGCCAGGCGCTAGCAACCTTCCTGTCAACTTACCCCCACCGAATCTGCAGTTCTTTGGTTCTATGGAGATAGATGGTCGAACTGCCGAACTGACAGCTTGCATTCACAGTATTACGGGAGAAGTGGTTTATAAAAAGGTTCTAATCCCTGATGACAGTCCCGGGGATGCTGGTGACGACCAAGAGAATGACAACCGAGAGGAGGATGACCGAGAGGGGGATGATTAGAGCCAAGCTGTAGGACAAACTGCTGACTTTCACTGAAATTCAGAGTTTTTATCAATGGGCTCGCTGGTAGAAGGTGAGTCCATTCCTATAACAATTCTCACTCGGGTTGAATACATCTCGTGAAGGCGGGGTGTAGGGTGTAGTCAATGAAATTGAGAACTGCTATATCTACGGCGGCGTAAGGATCCAGGATCGCATAAGATGTGCAATGTCTTTAGGTGGTACTGAGTTCGCCAACGAGTTCGCCAACAACTGTCTGGCGGCTTAACTTGCCTGCTCAAGCTCTTCCCCATTCAGCATTGGTTTTTCTGTCTGCACACCTGGCCTCTTGATTGGCTTATCTTCTGTGGCTTGAGCGTTTCCTTGAGGGTTAGGGGTCATGTCAATATCACTAAGATGAACCATTTGATTTGATGCAACTGATACAGAAGCGATGGCAGATTTTTCTTCCCCTTTCTCACTCTTTTCCTCTGCTTGGGCAATGAACCCTTCCAAGTCTTGCTGAATCAGCAATTCCGTTTCTCTTGCAAAGGTCTTATATGCGTCACTGTGATTAACAAATTGTTTATAGACGCCACACAATTGAAAGTATTGCCATCCAGAACTTTTGAGTCGCTCAGCTGAAACACGAGCTTTGACATGTTTTTCGCCAAACTTCATAAAGTCTGAGACGCCCCCAACAATATTCACAGACCCATTCAGGACAAAAGCGGTCCATCCAAATGTTTTGATTAGTCTTGAATTCGATACATTACCAACCCCCATTAGCATGGTGGCGATCGCCCCCCCCACAGTTCTGAAGACCATTGATCTGACAAACCGTGTCTGCTCCTTACCGGCTTTGCCCTCTTGATAAAGCAACTGATCTAACCACCGATCTTTTAAGAACTGCTTGCGCTGGTCAGAGATATCGAGAGAATCTATATTCTGGCTGAAGGAGTCTCGGAGGTAGGAGCGATAGTCGGATTTGGCCATCAGACTTCCTCAAGGGGTGAAAAACTGAATCTTGATTTCTAGGCTATAACATTTCAACCTATTCTGGCTTTTAGCCATAGCTTTCAATAAAATGCTCGCCCCCGACAGGGGACACTATCCCACTTTGAGTTGTTACCCAATTCCTAAATTTCCCAAGCTGCCTGGAAGAAATCTCGCTCGCACATCATAGCGTAACGGTAAGTTGACCGAATCAAAGCCGTATCCTGGGCGTACTGCTCAACTAATTGCTCCAGCTGCTGCACCAAAGGCTCAAACTCATCACTGCTGTAGACGCCAATCCAGTCGGCATAGCGATGGTCGGGAATGCCGTCTTTTGCTAACTGCTGTCCTAAAAAGGCGTAAAGTCGCATACAAGGAGACATGGCCACTGCCGTGACCCCAACTGCTTGACTCCAGGCGGTCGCCAAGAGGAAATCGGTGTAATGCCGAGTGGCGACGCCGGGTTCTAATGACTGTAAATCAACCCCCCATCTCTTGGCATAGCCTTCATGGAGACGCCGCTCTTCCAGCACCCCTGCCGCCAGCTCATGGAAAACACGAAATCCTTGCCAGTCTGGGGCTTTGGCTGCGGCAATACTATAAGCACGGGCAAAGGCTTCTAAGAAAAAGGCATCCTGTCCAACATAGTAGGCAAACTTTTCCTGTGCTAGCGTACCGTCAGCAATTCTTTGTAAAAAGGGATTTTCCAGGCAGGCTTGAGTCAGGTCTTGATTGGCTTGCCATAAAGTTTGTGAGAGGATCATGACGCCAGCTTCGGAGTGAATGGTAACGCTGGCTTCTTATGATAACGGTTCGGCAAACTAACCCAATCGCAACCTTAGGGGCGCAAGGCTGTGCGCCCCTAGCGCAGATAGTCTTATAAAATATTCCAAAAAAATGAGATTTGATTAAATTGCGAATCCCGAGGCGACATCGATCGAAATTACCTCAATGAAATCACCCGAAAACTCAGAATCTCAACGGCGTAAATTAAGTATATCCACGCATGTAACCAGGCGATATAACGGGATAATTAAATCACACGCAAGGCATAGCGACAAAAACGGATAAACCCTGATAACACCCCCTGGAGGCGCTCTCAGGGGGTTTCCTCTGGGCCAATATAATTTTCTCCTGTAGCGGTTTAATCCTCAAAATGGCTACTCTCTTATGGATCAGTAACCACTCACTGCATTGATTCGCTTCATCGAACATAAGTCACTGCTGACTAGCCCGTAATGACACCTCCATCTAAGCGTCGGATAGCAACAACCGATGGCTTCGGAAAATCAGTGGTTGCTTTACCGGGCCAATTTGACCCGATAGGCACTTTGCGAGACTGCATGAATTCTTGTCCATCGGTGGTTTTCATAGCGAATTGACGGGTTTCCGAGGCCATATTCTCGCGCCTCCCGTAGGTTTCACCCGGATGTTGAGCTGACATAAACAAAGTTGTTTGATCCTGAGTGAAGAAAGGTCCTGTCATTTCACACTCCATGGGTCCATAGCCAAACATGTAAGTTTCACCCGCATCCGCACCTGAAGTCGGTATGAACCAGATAGAGTTGTTGCCAAATAGGCCCCGTAGGTTGGATTGACTGACGGGATTGCCCACTGCATCGATTCGA
>JAKSDM010000103.1 GCA_022360135.1 Pseudanabaenales cyanobacterium
CAGGGTAAGGGGTTGTAGCTGAGAGAAATAATCGGCGCCTAATCACAATAAATGACACAACAGAGACTTCCAATCAACTGAAATCCATCAGGTTCAGGACTTTCTTCGTGTAATTAATCTTGCTTGCCTACTTGGCTTTGGACAAACCTAAGAACATTTCTTGGTCAAATAATCAGGGAAGCTTCAAAACTGGCTGAAAGAATCATTAGGATATCCACTTGGGGCTAAACTTTCTGGATGGATAGAAATTTAGTTGGACTTCTGGATCACAATAGGGCGGCATTATACTGAAACCAGTCATGGATGTGGGGCAAGATACAGGGTAGGAGGCGATCGGAGTTTAGCGTTTGGCGTCGACTAAACTACCATTTCAGATCGCTTAACAAATTGAGAGTAGTATCATTCCGACGGAGAGAATAATGGCCACTCACCGGCATGTTGTTGCTTCAATGCTAATATCTGTGCTGTTTTTTGCGGGCTGCCGCTCCCCTCAACCGTCTGTTTCCATATTGCCTGGTCAGATCAGCCTGACCCCTGAACAAAAAGCATTGATGAGCGGAGAAGATTTGGACGCTCTCATTGCAGCGGCTGAATCAGAAGGGAAAGTCGTTATCTATTCATTTACTAGCCGGATTGCAAAAATTGAAACTGCTTTTGAAGCAGCTTATCCCAAAATCGATCTGGTGGGTTTTGACATTTCATCTACAGAGCAAATCGCTCGGCTTAAATCTGAGCAAGTGGCTGGCGCGCAAGAGGTAGATGTAGCCTACCTTTCGGATGCGCCGGTCGTCTTTGGCGAGCTGGTCAAGACCGGTATCTTACAAAAATATACGCCCCCCCAGTTTACCGATCGCGTCCCCGATCAGTTCCAATCTCCGCTGTTGGCTAACCGACTTTCGACCAAAGTTCTGATGTACAACGAAGCAACCTATCCCGACGGAGCGCCGATCAGCAACCTGTGGGAATTAACTGAACCTGCCTGGGAAGGGCGTGTGCTGATGGTCAACCCGCTAATTCGGGGCGATTATCTAGACTTACTGATCCAGGTCGTTCTGCAATCAGACGCCATGGCCGATGCCTACCAATCTTATTTTGGCCAACCGATTATGCTAGACAATGGGATCAATTCGGCCGGAGAACAGTGGATTGCCGATTTGTTTAGCAATGACCTGGTTTTAGTCAGCGACACCGATGCGGTCAATGCCGCCATTGGTGAGCGGGGACAAGACAATCCACCTGTGGGCTTTACCTCTTATTCAGACCGACGCAACAATGCAGAAGAGGGGTGGGCGTTGCAACTGGCCAACGATGTACAGCCGTCAGCCGGTATCTACTTCCCAGCCTTGTTAGGTATTGTCAACAATGCCCCCCATCCAGCTGCAGCTCGTCTGCTGATCCATTTTATGATGGGGGATAACAGCCCAGAGGGCGGCGCTGGTTTTGCGCCTTTTTACGTACCAGGAGATTACGCTGCCCGTCGCGATATTGCGCCCCATCCGGATGCAGTTCCCCTAGACGATTTAAATGCTTGGTTTGTTGACGCCACAAAAACGTTGTCCATGCGGCAAGATGTAGCCGACTTAGTTTTGACGCTGCAATAAATCTCTTTAACAATAGGGGGGTTAAGTTTCGATGGCTGCAGTTAAATCAACAACTGCCAGAAATCTTTCTCTGCCTTGGCGGCGAAGTGGCGCCTCCTGGTCTGGATTGAGCGTCTTGCGAACAATCCTGGTGGGCGTTCTGCTCCTGTTGGTGGTTATTCCCCTGGTTCAACTGTTGCTGGCGACGCTGACAGATAGCGGTCTGCAAACGTGGCGCCAGGTGATTTTTGGCGGAATTGCCCCCAATCTGCTTTGGCGACCCTTGCGGAATAGCCTGATGATTGGACTGCTGGTGGGATCGGGAACGGTTCTGTTGGGAGGATATCTCGCCTGGTTGGTGGTGATGACCGATATGCCCGGTCGTCGCCTGATTAGCACCCTAGCGTCTATCCCTTACATCATCCCTAGTTTCGCCATTGCTCTAGCCTGGATGAGTCTCTTTCGCAATGATTTGGTCGGTGGTCGGGTTGGCTTATTACCAGCACTGGGCATGCCGGTTCCAGATTGGCTAGCTTGGGGGTTTGGCCCCATCTTGTTTACCTTACTGTCCCACTATTCCGCCATTGGCTTTTCGCTCATCGCCCCGGCAATGGCCACCGTCAATTCCGAATTGGTCGAAGCCGCTCAGATGTCGGGGGCTAGCCGCGCCCGTGTGATGCGTGACATTATTTTTCCCATTGTCACTCCGGCATTGCTGTCAGCAGCATTGCTGTCCTTCGCCAATAGCGTCAGTAACTTTGCGGCGATCGCCATCTTAGGACTGCCAGTGCGGTTTGAAACCCTCTCAACCCGTATTTTTGGCATGATCCGCATCGGCCAGGTTGAGCGCGGTTATATTTTGACCATTATTCTGATTCTGATCGCCGCTTTTGTCTTATGGATCAATCATCGACTGATCGGACCCAGACGGGCGTTCACCACCCTTAGCGGTAAAGGGGGTCGTCATCAACTGCAATCGTTAGGTAAGTGGCGCTGGCCCTTTTTTTTCTCGGCGTTAGCCATTGGCCTCGTCACAACCGTGATGCCATTACTGACTTTACTGGCCTCCAGTCTGGCCCGCAAAACCAACTCTTTTGCCGGCGGCTTCACCCTTCACTTTTGGCTCGGACTGTCCAATCCCACCATTGCTCAAGGGCAGGCGGGAGTGCTGCGCCACCCACAAGTCTTGGAGGCAGCCCGCAACACCATCTGGTTAGGGCTATGTGTGGCCTTCATTGCTAGCAGCCTGGGGCTCTTGATCGGCTATGTCACTATCCGTAATCGAGGCAGCCGTCTTAACCGGCTGATCGAATCCCTCAGTTATATTCCCTTTTTTATTCCAGGGATTGCCTTTGGGGCGATTTATGTGGCCCAGTTTGGTCGCCCCATCGGTCCTCTACCAGCCCTCTACGGTACGTTTCTACTGTTGATATTATCGGCTTCTATCTACAACCTACCCTTTACTTCTCAGGCTGGGCGAGCGGCGATGAGTCAAATCGCCTATGAGCTGGAAGAAGCGGCCAGCATGGCGGGGGCGGGGTTTTGGCGACGCCTGACGGACATCACCCTGCCCCTGGCCCTACGGGGCATTGTGGCCGGAGCCGTGTTAGTGTTTGTCAAAATAGCGCGCGATTTGTCTTTGGTGGTGTTGTTGGTGACGCCAACCACTTCAGTGTTGAGCGTGACGGCTTTTCACTATGCTTCGGAAGGGTTCACCCAATTTGCCAATGCCATTACCGTAATCATTGCCTTCCTGTCCATCTCTGTGACTTTACTTGTGGGCCGTTGGGAGGGCTCAGCTCAGCCATGGCTAAGCCATAAAAAGTAATGAATAAGACATTCTATCGCTGTATACCATAGGACAAATTATGCTGCAGTCTGGGGCGATTCAAATCAATCAATTGGTAAAGCGGTTTGGCGATTTTGAAGCAGTAGCGGGAATTGACCTACAGGCGCCCCCAGGCGCATTTTTGGCCCTACTAGGTCCCTCTGGCTGCGGCAAAACAACCACATTGCGTATGCTAGCCGGACTCGAAAATCCTAGCGCGGGTGAGATTTATCTCAATGGGAGGCTGGTGGCGGATGGGCTGAGGGGGACACGGGTGCCTGCCGGTCAACGCGATGCCGGGATGGTTTTTCAAAGCTATGCGCTGTGGCCGCACATGACTATTTACAAAAATGTTGAGTGGCCGCTTAAGGTTCGAGGTTGGCGTGGGCGTAGACGCCATGAGCGCGTCCGACAGGTGCTGACGTTGCTCGATATTGACGCCTTGGCCGATCGCTATCCCGGTGAGATTTCAGGCGGGCAACAGCAGCGGGCGGCGATCGCCCGCACCCTGGGCCCGAACCCCAAATTTCTGTTCTTTGATGAACCCTTATCCAATCTAGACGCCAAGTTGCGAACAGAGATGCGGTCGGAACTGTTGCGGGTGCATCGGTTGTCAGGGGCAACCAGTGTCTATGTCACCCACGATCAAGTCGAAGCCATGACCATGGCGACCCACATTGCGGTGATGAACCAGGGCCATATCGAACAGCTGGGAACGCCCAGGCAGCTACTCCAACATCCCCAGACGCCATTTGTAGCCAATTTTATCGGCACGCCGCCGGCTAATGTGTTGCGGGTGCAAGTCCAGGGTGGACAGTACATCTATAAGCATCTGGTTTTGGGACAAGCCAAGGGGAAAGATGTCAACCAGACGCTGTTATTAATGTATCGAGCCGATGATCTCAGGTTACGGTTTGAGCCCGGCGCTCGGCGCTTGCCTGTAGCGCTGGCTGAAATAACCCCTGTGGCGGGACGGGCGATAGTCACCGTTTGGGACAATCAACAGCGGTTGAACGTGCTGGTGGATCACCTGCTTGATGGGGCTGATCATCGCGACTATTTTGTCGAGTTTCCCGACCAACCCACTATCGTCTATAAGTCGGATTATGATCGTTACGCCTTCCCTAACACCGTCACAGACGCCCTGTCCATGCGGCAGCCAAAAGTATTACCCTGACTGCTGTAAAACGCACTCGCCCCTCGGAGAAGCTCATGACGACATCAGGTGCTCAATATGACCAGATCGGCGGCAAATACGATGAATATGCCCGCACAGCCACCTTAAAACAGGCAGAGCGTTATAGCATTTTGAAGCTGGTGGGAGCGCTCGACGGGA
>JAKSDM010000196.1 GCA_022360135.1 Pseudanabaenales cyanobacterium
CACACTTCGATAGGGTTGAATCAATAAAGCTGATACCAGTGATTTCACCCCGACGAGTGTGCAGAAAGCAGCACAACAGCAGCGCCCAGGGCATCAATTCTACAAATCGGTTGGAGCTCGCGAGCATCGGGAATGCTTGACGCCAGTGCGGTAATACTTGGCGGGTGTAGAAATCCTTAAAAGTCCGAAATCCAGACCCATGGAAGGCGATCACAATCGTCATCACTTCACTCAAGCCCAATCGAGATCGATAGAAGCAAGGTTGGTCAGTCCCCATCAGTAGGGATTGCTGCTGATAGTGATAGTCAAAAGTTTGATAGAAATCGTCTACTTGGCAGAAAATTTCGGTAACATCAAGGCGATTATTATTATCGTCCATGGCTGGCATCTATGGAGAACCACCTCAGCATAGGTTTCAGCCTCTTTTTTCGCCAGAACTTTCTGTCGAACTGACGTTGGAAAAGTCAGTTAAGGAAGCTCCAGCTTCTAGTGGAAAGGAAGCTGGAGTTTCCTATTCAATGAATTGTTCCTAAGCTCCAGTTTAGGAACAAGAGAATCTTCTCACTCCATTCCAAGGTGCTTTCCGGATGACCTTTCACTGATCCAAGCAATGGCATGTCAGTCACATTGCGCGGCAATATTTTTCAAAAAGTGGATGATAACGAGGAAGAATACATCCTCACAGATGGAGTATACGAAATTACCTTGGAGATATTACGAAGAGAACTTTGGCGTTGCTGCTGGCTCCCTGATTGAAGTTTCTGGAGAAGTTGACTTGGGGTCCGAAAATGCCATTCAATCCGAGTTGCATCCTGAGGTCGTTGAGATTGATGTCTAACAGTATCAGGTAATTGATCCCTAAGGGAAATGCAGGCAGGGGGAGCAGAGGATTGAAGATTCTCTCATCAGTTCAATACTTCCATCCCTACACCCTGCCTCCCCTGTTCCCCCTGCTCCATGTCCTACTTTTCCGCTTTACCCTTTAACCGCCGCCTGAGAGCACAAATCGTCGGTTGCGGGGCATAGCAGGTCTAGCATTCACACCGGCAACCTCAATAAACTGAACAATCTGAGCGGCTGACACCTCAACTGGTTGCTTGAAGACAATCCAGTTCACAATCTCAGAACAGGGGGGCGTGGTCAGAGAGCCGTAGTAACGATAAAAGCTGTCCCTGTCTTCTGGAAGAAGTTGTGATGCATTTACAGAGACTCCCTGCACAGTTTGTTCTGGCCCTTCTGAGCGCGGCATTCGCTGCCAAATCGGACGTAATACCAGGTTGTCTGCTCCGCGCTTCATGAAAATTCCCAAGACCGCCAGATTCCCAGTTTCTTGGTTTCTGTGGACAAGGTGGACTTCCATGTCGAATGGCCTCCCCTCAACTAGATGCTCACTCGGTTTGTGGAAGTGAAATTGCCGGAGTTCGTAGGTCAGACCATCCAGCTTTAGGAAGCTGCCTGGCTCATAGTTAACTTGGATAGTATGACCGTTGTTGATCAGTTTGAGGGGAGTGTCTTGGTAACTAATTTCTAGTTTACCGAGATCCGCAGGAATTGATGAATCCAAGTCAATTGGGGATTGAGAGTTCCCCGTCATACAAACTTGGAAGTCTGGAGACAGTTCACTCCAAAACTCGGGTCCTTCTTCGCCAATGTATCCCCAATGGGAAAGCTCAGGGTTCTCCGCTTTGACAATTGAGTGCAGACTGGCGTTTAGCAAACCCGCGCCGAAAATACCTGAAAGAGAATACTTGAGTAAAGTCCGTCGATCCATAATTAGATTTCTCCTGATTCATCATTCGTTTTCGATAGCTTAGAGATGCTCTAGTTTCTGCTCTATGTTCGTTGTTTAGAGCTAGCATGTCGTTTGTACGTTTCAATGACCTTACTATTGCATCAGTCTTCGGTAAGAAAAATCCCGAAAAGTTCAGGTTTATTTAGGTTTAAATTCAGGTTTAGTCAGGTGTTAGGAATGATCTTCCCCTTATTTGTCAGCCGTTAAACTCACAAAGGCTAAATCCCCCTCACCTAGAAGGTTTCCCGGCCTAAATTAGACGTCCGCTTCAGCTTTCTGTTATCCTTAGAAACTATGTAGGAATAGCTTCATGGGGAAGTGGAGAGCCTGAAAGGCATACACAGAACTTAAGTATGAAGTTATTTTTGAATACCTTCTTAATTCTGCTTTATCTCGATATAGCAGTCCTAAATCAGTCGTAAAATCTCATGAAATGGAAATCACTGCTATGGCAAGAATTTCATAGTCCTAAAAAGTCTTTTAGATTTACGAATTAGATAGGCTTGCTATAGTCAAATGATATCAAGCTAAGGAGCGAGTCCACATCATATAAATGTCACGTCTAGAGCATGACATCTGTCACGCCTTCGCTTTAATCGCTGAGGTCAACAACTGATTAACTCGACAATAATTGAGCATGCATTTTACAGCCGGACATCCTTGTAGACATTGGATTGTTGTTTAAAACTTATATTGCTGGGTTAATAGCTTGTTCACCTGTTTTGGGGTTGGGTTAGGGCGACAATTTCTGCGAAGCGGAAGTTGTCAACCAGGTGAATCAGAGCCTTAGCGACCGATGTATGGGAATGGGGAATCTGTTCAATCAGTTGGAGAATCAATTTGGCATTGACTTTGGTTGCCGCTTGATGCAATTCCTCAACCCAGTTTGCAGACATCATAGTTAAGCTTTCAGCACTCAGTTCAAGGCTGTCAGTTTTTGATTCCGGTTGAGGGCTAAGGGCTAAGGACTGAGTGCTTTCTGCATAGGTATAGCGGACGCCTAAATGCTGAGCCATTTTCTCGAAGATCTCTGCTGTCCGAAAGGGTTTCCGCACAAAGTCGTCACACCCATTTGAGAGTGCAGTCTGGATCTCTTCCTCGAAAGCGCTGCCAGTGATGGCGATGATCACAGGAGACTGCTGGTTGGTGGTTTTGATTTGTCTGGTCGCCTCATATCCATCCACTACTGGCATGCGCAAATCCATCCAAATCAGGTGAGGCGACCACTGCTGACAAAGGGCGATCGCCTCCTGTCCATTGGTCGCCTCTAGAACTTCAAAGCCAACAGGTTTAAGCAACTCAACCAGAAGTCGCCGATTTTCTGGTTTGTCCTCGGCGATCAAGATCCGATATTTGGGTTGCCCCATCGCCAGCGCACTGATCGGGCGATCGCGGGCCGCCATCTGCACCTGGTTGGAGCTAACCACCTGCGCCTGAATGTCAAATCGAAAAATAGCTCCCACGCCTAAACGACTCTCAACCCTGAGAGTTCCTCCCAGCAGTTGCACAAACTTGCGGCTAATCGGCAAACCCAATCCAGTCCCCTCTTGAGCTTGGCGTCCTGTATCAGTTTGAACAAAAGGCTCAAATAGGCGTTGCACATCTTCTGCAGGGATACCGGGTCCAGTATCTTCAACTTCAAACAGCAGAATTTGGGGGCTGACTTCTGACGGCTGAGTGCTGAGTGCTGTTTCCCCATTTCTAACCCGCAATGTAACCCGTCCATTCTGAGTAAACTTAATGGCATTTCCCAATAGGTTTACTAACACCTGACGCAGCTTAACCTCGTCAGTGCAAACGTACTGAGGTAGATCGGACGCGCGATCGCAGCTCAGTTTCAGCCCCTTAGATTCGGCTTTGAGTTGGAACATTGACTGCAGACCATCCAGAAGCGCATATAAGTCAAAATTATTTTGATTCAGCGTCGTTTTGCCAGCCTCAATCTTGGACATCTCCAACACATCATTAATCAGCATCAATAGATGTTCGCCGCTACGGCTGATGGTGTTCAGATAATTCTGTTGTTTGGCGTTAAGCAAACCACTACGAGTCATTAACTGGGAAAAGCCCAATATGGCGTTGAGCGGCGTGCGTAACTCATGGCTCATATTGGCGAGGAAAGTGCTTTTAGCCTTGTTGGCGGCTTCAGCCGCTTCTTTTGCCCCTCGAAGTTCATCCTCAGCTTGCTTAAGCAGGGTGATATCGGTGGCTGAACCAATAGTCCCCTGCACACGCCTATTGGGATTCATAAAAGGGCTGATGATGGTTTGATACCACCGCGACTCACCTTGAGGACCTCTGATAATCTGGGCAGGCATAATTTGAGTCTGGCGCGTTTCCATCACTTTCTGGTGAATTTCCAGGAGTTCGTCTCTTTGAGCGGGGTCTTCAATAAATTCACTATCACACTTGCCCAGCATGTCCTCAACCGTGGAGCCATACATGGCGGCGCCTGCCTTATTGATGGTGAGGAAACATCCCTCTAAGGTTCTTACAAAGATGGCGCTCGGTACGACATCAATAATCTGATTCAAGAAAGCCCTTTGAGCTTCGAGTTCTGCTTCCGCCTGTTTTCGAGCACTGATATCCGCAATCACCCCCTCCATACAATTCTCTCTCCAGTTCAAACGGAAAGAGCAAAGACCCCAAAATACTTCGCCATCATACCTGCGAAACTGAACCTCAAAGTTTTGCACTTCCCCACTGGTGTAGAGGATTTCGAGGATCGATTGCGATTGCTCGGAATCAACGTATAAGTCTGGAAAACGTTTTATGCCAATCAGGTCTGCTGCTGAGTCATACCTAAACATATCAAGGAATCGCTGATTGGCTTCCAGGATCCAGCCCGTCTTTTCCTTGACTCGAACGATCCCCACTTGGGAGTTCTCAAAAATATTTCGAAACTTTGTTTCACTTTTCTGCAAAGCCTTTGCAAACGCCTGCCGCTTGAGCATAATGGCAACCGCAATCCCAATGGCTAAGACAAAAAATAGCAGATAGAACCCAAATCGATACCTGTTGTCAGTACTGAGAGCCCATTGGTAGACGCGATTGTAAGCCCGAATACACTCTTCAGCCCAAGCACTCGTAGGCAGCGTCACAATACCAATACCAACATCTGGTTGGGAGATCCGACTCGGCCGCCGCCAAACTATGATCAAAATGACTAGAATAACTAAGGCAATCCAAGACATCCGTCGCCGACTAAATTGTTCGAGGGAAGGTAGACGCATAACCTTTTTTATCTTTTGCCTCTTCCTAAGGATATATAATCTAAGGGCTGTCGCTTGATGTACTTGTTAGAAGTCTATCTTCTAGATACTCGCCAACCGATACGCTAAAAGGTATTCCATTTAGTATGAATTCCGGTCAGTCCAGCAGAGGAGATATCCTCATCGTTGATGACACGCCAGATAACCTGCATCTGTTGTCAGCCATGCTGACCGAGCAGGGATATGAAGTGCGGGCGGTGACAAATGGCGCAACTGCCTTAATGGGAGCTCAGGCCCAAGCGCCTGATCTGATCCTGCTGGACATTATCATGCCTGGAATGGACGGTTATGAGGTGTGTCAGAAATTGAAGGCCAATCCCCTGACTCAGGATACGCCGGTCATCTTTATCAGTGCGATTAATGAGGCGGCCGATATCGTCAAAGCTTTCTCAGTCGGGGGGGTTGACTATATTACTAAACCCTTTAAGGAGGCTGAGGTCTTTGCCCGGATTAGGACCCATCTCAGTTTGCACCGGATGCAAGTCCAACTAGAGGCTCAAAATACCCGTTTGCAGCAGGCTGAGACTGAACTGCGTCGGGCCCTAGAACAGGAACAGCGGCTCAACCAACGGATTGAAGAGATGACGGCTCTGGAAGAACGCCATCGCATTGCCCGCGACATCCACGACTCCTTGGGACATGCCTTGGTCGCCCTCAATATTCAAATGGAAACCACTCTGACGTTGTGGAAAGAGGTGCCAGATAAAGCGTATGATTTTTTGGTTGAGGCCAAACAATCAGGGTCGGCGGCCTTACAAGCGGTGCGAAAATCGGTTTCGGACTTGAGGACTGACCCCTTGCAAGGTCAGTTATTGGAGCAGGCCCTCACCACCCTTACCCAGGAGTTTCAACAGACAACGGGGATCAGGCCAGAGCGCCAAATTGACCTATCAATGCCGTTTTCTAATTCGGTCAATACGGTCGTTTATCGGATTGTGCAGGAAGGGCTCACCAACATTTGTAAGTATGCTGAAGCCTCCTCAGTCCGCCTGAATATTCAGACAACCCCAGCTGAACTGCTGCTCACACTTCAAGACAATGGCAATGGTTTTTGCGTCAAGGAAAGTCAGACAGGTTTTGGCCTCCAGGGGATGCGAGAACGCGTAACGGCCTTGGGAGGACAACTCGAAATCGACAGTCAGCCAGGAGCGGGTTGTCGAATTACCGCAAGATTTCCGAGGGTAAACACATGATTCGGGTACTGCTGGTAGAAGATCAAGAGATTGTCAGGCGAGGATTGAGAACCTTGCTAGAAACCAAACCTGATCTCCAGGTTGTGTGCGAGGCGAGCAATGGTCAACAGGCTGTTGAACAGATAGAGCAGTTGCAGGCCATGTCTCATCCCCCTGATGTGGTGCTGATGGATATCCAAATGCCTGTGATGGACGGTGTTGCGGCAACCCGACAAATCTGCCAGCGATTTCCCGACACCAAAATTCTTGTGCTCACAACCTTTGATGATTCCAAATATGTGGCTGAGGCGCTGCGCTACGGCGCCAAGGGATATTTGTTGAAGGATACGCCATCGGAAGAATTGGCTGAAGCAGTTCGTTCAATTCATAAGGGCTATAGCCAGTTTGGCCCGGGCATTCTAGAAAAACTTGTCGCCCACGTGCCTGAAACTGAGCCGGTAAAGGCGAAGGAACCACCGCCCGAGTTTGCAGAATTGACGCCTAGAGAGCGGCAAGTATTGCGAATGATCGCTGCTGGCGCCAATAACCGCGAAATTGCTCAGGCGCTCTTCCTATCAGAAGGAACGGTGAGAAATCATATTTCTCACGCCTTAACTCGGTTGAACTTGCGCGATCGCACCCAAGCCGCGATTGTAGCCAATACTTTTATGTCTTATTTAGAAGAGTCTAATCCTGGCGATTAATATAGCAATTCTCACTTGGATTGAACACATCTCTTGAAGACGGGGTGTAGGGTGTAGGGTGTAGTCAATGCAATTGGGAACTTCTATAGAAAAGCGTCTGGGGATGTTCAGACGATTGCAGGATATTTTGCTGCGCCTCTGCAGTGAACAATACTGAAATATCATGAAATATCGGATCAGTCGACAATCGCTCGATCATATTATCTGTAAGCAATTTTCAGCCTATCCTAATCTTGCAAGGCAAAGTTCGCCATCATAGTTTGCCATCACAATTTTGGTAGACAAGGAATCCATCAGGGTATTCTTGAGCCACAGTTAGAAATTTACTCCCTCGGGATGTCGGTCTCAGGGGAGTAAACCATGGCGCCACCTGCAACTGGAATGATGTTAACTTCACCGGAAGCTCCATCAGTGATTGCCCGCCTCAGTGAGATGCCTTGGCTAACAGGACTCCAACGGTATCATCAGCGACTCGCTGCCTTGAGGGCTGGCAGAACATTTACCCGATTACCCTCTGATAGCTTTCGCTCTGTCTGGGAAGGGCTTCAGGGTGCGAACCCGGCCTTAGAGCAATGGCGCCATCTATTCATCCAGGAGGCCAGAGCAATGGCGAGAGGCCAGGGTGAAAATCGTTTGACCATTCTAATTGGCGATTCCCTCACCTTTGCATTCCCGTCCGAAATCTTACCTGGCGGACGTTTCTGGCTCAACCAAGGAATTTCTGGAGAGAATACCAGCCAGATTTTGCATCGCTTATCAGCCGCTGCCGCCGTCAAACCCCACGCCATTTACATCTTAGCTGGCATCAATGACTTACGCCAGGGAAGCTCAGATAGACAGGTTGTGAACAATCTACGTCGGATCATTCGTGATCTCCAACAACAACAACCTGCCGCCCAAATTATTATTCAATCCATTTTGCCTACTCGGTTCGACGCCTTACCTGGAGAGCGAATTGATGGCCTCAATCAAGCCCTAAAAGGGATGGTGAGAACTCAAGCAGCCAGCTATTTTGACTTAAATGCCTACTTCAGAAATAGTCGAGGAAAATTACAACTAGCCTTGACCACCGATGGACTTCATTTAAGCTTAGCAGGCTATCAAGTTTGGCAGCAGGCGCTCCATATTGCAGAAACCCGGATTATGAATGGGCGCGATGAAGCTTACCAGCAGTGGTTGAGGCGAACGGATTATTTTGTATTAGAGGGGCGGAAATACCATTGGGGGCGCCACCAAGTTCAGCTAGGGGAAACTTTGGAAATGTTAGCGAACGCAAGCTTTGGCCACAGTGATGTTTACTACTCTGACCTGATCGCCATCAGAAATGACTTTCACCTCAGCACATTGACCCCCAACCAAATTATCGATCTGCCAAATCCGGTTACTTGAGACATTACGGATTAGCAAAATTCCTTGAACTAATAGAGTACTTACACCGTCACATACTATGACTAGAGTTTACTGTTCAGCTACGAGATTTCCCTGATGCATTCGTTGGGTATTTGAATCGATGGCAAGTCGATTCAGATACCCAACCTGAGCCAGCATTTAGGGTGTTTTTGCCTCTTTAGAGGATCGGGGTGTCATTTCCAAAGTCGCTAAATCTTAGGAGCAGCATCCTATGGAAGACTCGGGCATGGCGCTACAGAAGTCTAACTTCTCGCCAGAATCCAATCCTATCTTTTGTAATCTTGAGCCGAATCAAGTCTGGCCGAAAGCGGCAGAAACCTCTGGGTCTAAAGGAGCTTCCTTGCCTAACTGGATTGAGTCTGAACTCCTTGCGAGTCATGTAAAGGAACTCGATCCCATCGTTACGCCACAATCTTTAGACCTGGAAGAAGGGGCGATCGCCGATTTCAAGGTCTCCTCAGAGGAAACTGCAGACCCCCTCAATGGCGTTGGCGGCCAAGATCCATTAGTGGGGGATCTTACCCCTGCGAGAGTAATGGCGGAGAGAGGAGCTGAGCTATTTACCTCCGGACTTCAAGCTTCAGACATGGGAGTCGACAATACAGTTCCCATGAATAGTGCGGCAAACGCCAGCAGCGAGAAAGTGATCGGAGAGACGGGGACAGTGACTGGCTTCAATCATCAAAGTCAAACCATCTACTTTGACCAAACTTACACAAACCCAGTTGTGTTTGCTCAACCCCTCTCCTTTAACGGCGGTCAACCTGCGATTGTTCGGATTGAAAATATACAGCGCGATCGGTTTACAGCCGCTATCCATGAACCGAGTAACCTGGA
>JAKSDM010000603.1 GCA_022360135.1 Pseudanabaenales cyanobacterium
AAATCAGCGATGTTGCGATCGCCCCTGGACAAATGGTTAATGTAGTAGGTCGTCAAGGAAATACATTATTTGTTACGCCAATTTTCCCTATTTCTGATAAAACAACGGGTTAGAAGGAATTAGACTATTCGGTAGATTAGGCTCACGGAGCATGCCAATCATGGGTACACAGATTTTCGCCATACTTGCTTTCATTATCATCGGCTACACCGTTGGTTCCGTCAAAATTATTAATCAGGGGAATGAAGCCCTGGTTGAACGATTGGGAAAATATCAGCGCAAACTCGGGCCGGGTCTGAACTTCGTTGTTCCTTTCTTGGATTCCATTGTGTGGGAGGATACAACCCGTGAGCAGATCTTGGATGTCAAACCCCGAGCCGCCATTACCCGAGACAAGGTTCCCCTAGCTGTTGATGCAGTGGTGTATTGGAAAATTCTCGATCTAGAGAAAACCCATTACGCCATTGCAGATATCGAGTCCGCCATCAAAGAACTGGTACTGACAACCCTGCGTTCCGAGATTGGGAAAATGGAGTTTGAGAACACCTTCTCTTCTCGTGATGAAATGAATAAAGCCCTACTCGACCAACTGGATGACGCGACCGAACCCTGGGGAGTTAAGGTGACTCGGGTAGAAGTCCAAGAAATTGCACCGCCGAAAGAGGTGCTTGATTCTATGAACACCCTGCAAGCGGCTGAAAATCGGAAACGAGCATCCATCTCCGAAGCTGAGGGAGAGAAGGAGGCCGCCGTTAAACGAGCCCAGGGAACAGTCGCCTCTATGAAGCTTCTGGCGGAGGAGCTGAGTGACGCTAAAAGCCGCCAGCAAATTTTGCAGTTTCTACTAGCGCAGCAGTATGTAGAGGCCAATCAGAAATTGGGAGAGAGCAAAAATTCTAAGGTTGTTTTCATGGATCCCAAGTTTCTCAATGAAGGCGTTGCCGAGCTAATTAATAGGCCCGACCACTCTGAGGAAATTAGCGATTCGTCTAAACCTCAGATTTGATCTGCAATCCCTTGATATAGCACGGGCTCCTTGGGCTGGGAAAAGGGTAGGGTGTAGGGTTGTAGGTATAAGGGTGTTAGGGATGGCCTAGATTCCTGCTAGCCCTGATTCGGACTTCTCAGAGTCAATTAAATCTTACGGCTCCACCCTCTATACCGAATGGCACTGAAATAAGCCATGTGGGCAATGCCCACCCTATGGAATATCAGGGCTTTTAGCGATTTATAAACGCTTATTTCAGTGCCATTCCCCCCTATACCCTCTACCGTGTACACAGATCTCGGCCTAGATTGCGAATTCATCGATCTGGCTCCCCTAACCCCCCAATTCTGGGGGGGATCAGAGTTCAAAGTCCCCCAGAATTGATGCTGCTGGCTAATTTAACACTTGGAAATATTGGTGCCGAAGTGAGGGTTCTTTGAGATCCCCCAACCCCCAATTCTGGGGAAGCATATCCTCAAAGTCCCCCAGAATTGGGGGATTTAGGGAGCCTTCGGCCGTGACCACAATGTTACAAAATAATTCGCCAGCAGCATCAGAATTGAGGGATTTAGGGGGCCGAAATAACTCCGACTCCAACTTGTGTGTACACGGTAGCCTATACCCTACCTATCGTTTCAACCCGAAGATGTTTGACAAATCAGATCCGCCCGCAGATGCTAGCCAATAACCTCACTCAATCGAGTGATCATCAAGACCAGCGCCCACCTGCTGCAGGCCCTCTTTTAGGGGCCTCCCTGGAAGCATTAACCGCTTGGGCGCAGCAGCATAGTCAACCGGCCTATCGAGGCAAACAGCTTCATCAATGGATTTATCAAAAGGGGGCGCGATCGCTCACAGAAATCTCTGTGTTGCCAAAGCAATGGCGACAAGCCGTCGCCCATATTCCCATTGGGCGGTCGGCTTTGCATTATCGATCAGAAGCCCCTGACGGCGCCGTCAAGTTTCTGCTGAAACTCACAGATAACCAAGTCATTGAAACAGTTGGCATTCCCACTGCAAAGCGACTAACGGTCTGTGTCTCTTCCCAGGTGGGATGTCCCATGGCCTGTAATTTTTGTGCGACTGGCAAAGGCGGCTTTATTCGCAACCTCCAGACTCACGAGATCGTCGATCAGGTTTTAACGGTCCAGGAAGACTTTCAACGGCGGGTTAGCCATATTGTCTTTATGGGTATGGGAGAACCGTTGCTGAATCCCGATAGTGTAATCGCGGCTATTCACTGCCTCAATCAGGATGTGGGGATTAGTCAACGATCAATTACGCTGTCGACGGTTGGCATACCAGGTCGCATTCAACAACTTGCTGCGCATCATCTGCAAGTAACTCTGGCCGTCAGTCTCCATGCTTCCAATCAGACCCAACGTGAGCAGTTGATTCCCAGCGCCCGACCTTACCGGATCGAAGCATTACTTGATGAATGCCGAGACTATGTCCGTTTAACGGGCAGACGAGTCACCTTTGAATATATTCTCCTGGCAGGGTTGAATGATTGTCCTGAGCATGCCGCCGAATTGGCTAGCCATCTAAGAGGCTTCCAGAGCCACATCAACTTAATTCCCTATAATCCAATTGCTGAGGCGGACTACAAACGCCCCAGCTATAAACGCATTCGAGCCTTTGTTCAGCAGCTCGAAACCCGCAATATTGCAGTTAGCGTTCGATATTCCCGAGGTTTGGATAAAGAGGCGGCATGTGGTCAGTTGCGGGCCTCTGTCGCTGATCAAAATTCCCCTGCACACTGACAGGGGAATTGAGGGTTCAAATAAACCTTAATTGTTTACAAAATAGATGGCCTAATGGCATGCAAAGATACCCGGGGCATAGGCTTCAATCACTTTGCCGGTTCGTGAACAAGTAATCATCAAGTAGTCGCAATGAGGGCATTGGGTGCGGATGAGTCGTTGATCTTTAAGGTGATAGCGTTCTGCACTACAACCACAATTTGGACAATGAACGCGCTGGCAAATACTCTGCATCTTCCGACTCCAATTGAAAAACATTTCGAAAAGGGTATAGTAACTGAAAATCAAAAAAGCTTTATATGTCTTAACGCCTTAAATTCATTACTCTCGAAAAAGTTGATTTTCAGAAAGAGAACGCAACAATCGATTTATTATGTCAATTCCCAACTGGGATTGCAATAGATAAATCGTTCGAAAATAATCATGGGATCACCCGACTGATGAGTGATCCCAGCTATCAGAACCCTTGAATTGATATACTTTCACAGGAAAGACAAGGTTGAATTAGCACTCAAACAAGCAACAAAAATTATAGGAAATCTAAAGATTTTATTTAGATTGAAATCCTCAACTCTATATTGTTAACCCAAAATTTCAAAGGGTCTCTGGTTAAGGAAATATGGGGTGGACAAGTTACTCTGATTGGCGCTTGATCTGGATTTTTTGACTACAAATAGTTTATTTTCAAAGGAGTTTTACATTAAATTTATCTGACCAGCGGATAAATCTATTTTTGATTTCAATCAATCATCATCAGTGGTCGAAAAAGAAGGCAGGCAAGTATTCTAAGGATGAAAATACTCGTATATCTGCTGGGCCAGATGAGGGCCAATGCCGGGAACTGCAGCAAGTTGCTCGGGAGTTGCTTCGCGGATATAGTCAATGGAGCGGAAACTTGACAGGAGTTGCTTCTGTCGCTGGTATCCCAATCCTGGAATTTCTTCCAGGCGAGATCGCCGCATGCGATCGCTGCGTTTCTTGCGATGGAAACTAACGGCGAATCGGTGCGCCTCATCCCGCAACCGACGCAGCAGTTGGACACCAGGTTGTTCAGCATTGGTCGGCAGTGGCAAAGACTCTTCTGGCAGAAAAATTTCTTCTCGCTGCTTGGCCAAACTCACAACTCGTAGGTCTTGTAGGAGATTTAACTCCCTCAGGACAGCGACCACAGCAGACAGTTGGCCTTTACCCCCATCAATCATGACTAAATCTGGCCAATCGAGGTTGCCCACCCGTTCCAGCATCGGATCAGCAGCATAGCGGCGGAAGCGGCGGCGAATCACCTCCGCCATGCTGGCGAAATCATCGGAATGACCGGCTGTGACCTGAGGATTCTTGATTTTATAGTGACGATAGTGTTGCTTGGCTGGGAGTCCATCCACAAAAACGACTTGGGAGGCGACGGCGTCAGCCCCCTGAATGTGGGAAATGTCATAGCCTTCAATCCGATGAGGTTGACTCGGTAAATCTAATACCTCAGCTAAATCTTGCATTGCTTGAGCATTGCGGTCAGCGAAGCGTTGGGTTCGGGCCAATTCATAATGAGCGTTGCGCTCTACCATTTCAATCAGTTCCGCCTTCATCCGGCGTTGGGGAACCTCAATAGCAACTTTGCGCCCCTTCCGTTGACTGAGAAACTGCGTCAATATTTCCCCCTCAGGCAGTTCATGCTGCACCAGGATTTCGGCTGGAATTTCAACCGGATCAACCGTCTGAAAATGTTCCTCTAACACCCGCTGTAAAATTGCTCCCGGTTCTCCTGATTGGGCGTCGGCGACAAAACCTAAGCGACCGACTAGACGACCTGCCCGCACCTGGAAGAGTTGGACACAGGCGTGCTGATCATCAGCCACCAGGGCGATCGCATCTCGGGACACGGTGTCATCGGGCAAGGCGGTTTTTTGATCCGCCGTCAGGGTTTGCAGACCTCGGATTTGGTCTCGCAGACGGGCGGCTTGCTCGAAGTTCAGCTTTTCAGCCGCTGCTTCCATCTGCCGAGTCAAAATATCCGCCAGCTCCTTGGTGCGTCCCTGAAACACCATGGCTACTCGTTGTACAGTTTTGTGGTACTCCTCAGAAGAAATCAGCTGTTGACAGACGCCTGGACACCGACCAATGTCATAGTTCAGACAAGGACGATCCTTGAACAGTGGTTGAGGACGCTGCCGCAAAGGAAAGATCCGTTTCACCAGATGCAAGGTTCGGCGCAATAGCCCCGTATCCACGTAAGGGCCATAGTAGCGGTTGCGGGCGTTTCCCTTGCGCCGCAGACGGGTGATAAAAATGCGAGGATAGCTTTCAGACCAGGTAATGCAGAGGTAGGGATACTTTTTATCGTCCTTCAGCAGCACATTAAAGTGGGGTTGGTGCTGCTTGATCAGGTTATCCTCCAGCGCTAGCGCTTCGGCCTCCGTATCGGTGACGATGAACTCGATCTCAGCGATCTGCGACACCATCACAGCGATCCGGGGGCTGTGGCTGTGCAGGTCTCGAAAGTAAGAGCGAATCCGCGATCGCAGACTCTTCGACTTACCAATGTAAAGGATTTGCTCGTTCGCATCTCGCATGAAATAAACGCCAGGTTCCTTGGGAATTTCCTCCAAGCGAATCGCTAAGCGTTCAGAGTCTTTGTTTAAAGGGGGTGTCTTCGAAGCAGGGGGCACGAGGCATCATCCAATAAATCGTCAGATCAGCTTCAAGCAAGCGATATCGAAGGCATATCAGCCAGATATCCACTAGGTTAGCGAGAAAATCTCACAAATGAGATCGTTTCATGTGGGTCGGTATTACATATAATTGCCTATAAAGAATAATCTAAAGAGTATAAAATATTAATGTATTTTCTACGTATTTTCTACGTATTTTCGTATCCTTAAGCAGGAAAGCTTTGATTTTATTCGTTTCTGGGAGTAATTTGTAAATAGGGGCTTCTGTTAACTTTTATAGCCCCTCTGCTTGTGTATCCCTATAGATAAGTTGGACTTTATGAACCTGCAAGAGTTTGAGACCTACTACCGCGAAGAAATTGCTGAAATTTTGA
>JAKSDM010001308.1 GCA_022360135.1 Pseudanabaenales cyanobacterium
GATGACTTCTGGATGACCTGTAGTCAGGGTGCCGGTTTTATCAAACACCACTGTGTCAAGGTGATGTACAGTCTCCAGCACATCGCCGCCCCGGATTAATAATCCCCTTTCCGCCCCCACTCCAGATCCGACCAGGATGGCGGTGGGGGTCGCCAGACCCAGGGCGCAGGGGCAGGCGATCACCAGAACAGCGATCACAAGCTTCAAGCTGACTAAAAGGGGGGACGCCTCAGTCGCCATGCCAGACATCGATTGCCCATACCCCATCGCCATGGTCATATCCATGCTGTGGTGTAAGACCTCAGGCCAGAGGGGAATGCCGATAAAATACCAGAATAAGAAGGTTAAGGCGGCGATCGCTAATACCCCATAGGTGAAATAGCCAGAGACGGTATCAGCCAATCGCTGGATGGGGGCTTTTCGAGTTTGAGCGGTTTCCACCAAATCAATCAGGTGGGCTAGGACAGTCTCCTGGCCAGTGCTGACGACCTGCATGGCAATTGTCCCAGACTGGTTTAGCGCGCCAGCAAACACCGGGTCGCCAGGTTGCTTCCAGACGGGCATGGACTCCCCCGTCAACATGGACTCATTAACAGTGGTTTTGCCCAACACCACTGAACCGTCTGCCGGAATTTTTTCTCCAGGTAAAACCTGTAACCACTCGCCCACGTGTACTCGATCAACGGGAATTTCCACCCCTATTTGAACCGTATCGGCTTTCTCTGGGTTTGGCACTAGCCTCGCCACTGTAGGTTTCAGGGCGATCAGGGCGTGGAGGGCGGCGGCGGCGCGATATCTGGCCTGTTGCTCCAGCGTTCGACCCAGCAAGATGAAGCTGACCAGCATCACTGGTTCATCAAAAAAGCATTCCCAATGCAATTGCGGCCAGAGTAAGGCGACAACACTCGCGCTATAGGCGCTCAAAGTCCCTAAACCCACCAGGGTATTCATATTGGGCGCATTCCGTTGCAAGCCTCGCCAGCCATCTCGCAGCATCTCCCGGCCGGGACCGAGGAGGGCGAGGGTCGCCAGCCCCCAATGGAAGCGAATGTCGCTGAGAATGGGCACTGTCAACCAGCCAAAATGATTCAGGTGTCCGATGGCGGAAAGGATCAGGAGGACTGTAGCGATCGCGACTCGCCACACCTGCTGGCGATTCTCTTGCCGTTTGCGTTTAGCCCAACTCGACTCAGTTGTCTGTCCGGTTTCAGCTACGGTTTCCGGCAACAGCCTGGGCTGAGTTGGGAACCCGCCCTCTGTTAGGATATCAGACAGACTTTGAGGATTGGCCTCACCGATTTGACACGCCACTGCCGCAACCTCAGTCGCTAAGTTAACCGTGGCTGCGATCACACCGTCACAATTGAGCAGCTGCTTTTCCACCGCTTTAACGCAGCCGGCGCACTTCATGCCGCCGACATCTAGGACAATGGTTTCATATGCGATCGCATCGTTCATGCCTACTACTAGA
>JAKSDM010000976.1 GCA_022360135.1 Pseudanabaenales cyanobacterium
CATCATCCGAAGAACTTTAGAACGGATTTGCAAACAACCGCTCAATAGGGCTATATCCCAATTTCCATAAGCGATCTGGTGATTGGCTCTGCTGTATTGTTGGGATCTGCAATAATTTTTAACCGAATAGTAGTGGGCTGGCCCTTCCTTTAGATTTCTTTTATAAGTCAACTCTTAAGGCTAAGTATACGAAAATTAAACAGAATATCTCACCCAATGTTAGTACCTTACTGATGTAACAGAAAACCCATGCTTAATTACAGGGAGGCTACTGGGGTGGTTGCTATTGTTGTCAGTTAATGGTCATTTAAATTTTCAGGCCAATCCCTGATATGAACAGGTTTCAGCACATGGATCAAGCAACTTGAATACATATTGGCTGATTTATCCATACCGATGTGCCTACCCTGCAAATAGTTAGGATGGAAACACGATGCTAGGAACTCACCCCCTGTCTGAATGAATAAATCAGGTCCTGCAAAAGCTCAAGAGTAATCTGCTGATACTGGTTAGTTAAGGAAATTCCTGTGTATTCAACACCATTGGGAGGACGCTACAAATTTATCAGCCAGTTGGGATCGGGTGGATTTAGCCGCACGTTCTTGGTTCAGGATCTGCACTTGCCAGACCATCCCCGGTGTGTAATCAAGCAGCTCATGCCTAAGACAACCAATACTGCGAGTCTGGAAATGGCAAGACGCCTGTTTGATACTGAAGCGAGGGCGCTCTATCAGCTTGGCGACCATAGTCAAATCCCGACTTTGCTGGCCCACTTTGAAGAAAACCGGGAATTTTATCTAGCCCAAGAATTTATTGAAGGGGTGCAGCTAAGCCGACAACTTGGAGTTGGAAAGCCTTGGCCAGAAGCTTGGGTGATTATCCAGTTGCGGGAAATTCTAGAGGTATTGTCATTTGTGCATCGACAACAAGTCATTCACCGTGACATCAAACCTTCGAATTTAATTCGTCGCCGTCAAGATGGCCGAATTGTGCTGATTGATTTTGGCGCAGTGAAGCAGGTCAGCACCCAGTCGATTGATCCTGATACTGGCGTGACTAATTTGACTATTGCGATTGGCACTCAGGGATACATGCCTAACGAACAATTGGCCGGGAAGCCCCGTTTCAGCAGTGATGTCTACGCAGTCGGCATGATTGGCATTCGAGCCTTAACTGGTGTGCATCCTAAAAGACTTAATGAAGACCTCCGCACTAGCGAGATTGATTGGCGTACACACGCACCCCAAGTTTCACCCGAATTAGCAGCTATTATTGACGGTATGGTGCGTTATGACTTTCGCGATCGCTATCAAACTGCGATCGAAGCACTGGAGGCATTGCAAAGTCTGCCGGTTGACGCAGAAGAGTTTTTACCCTTTCCTGAGGCATTGTTTAATGCCCAGAAAGCAGCCAATAGTGTGGTCGGGAAGTCTCTTCATGGCTCAATGCCGCCTGCTCCGAGAAACCTTAATCGGGAGCCAGTGACTGAATTCCAACTCAACTCCCTGCCAGCGATTGATGACGTCCCTCTCTCAGCATCGGATTCCAAGACTGAATCCACCCAATCCATGCATCAATCGGAGTTCTCTCAAACATTAGAAAAATTTGGGCTGGCGACGATCTTATCCAACCCATTCTGGAAACAATTCTTCAAATTCTTGCCTACACTTGGTGTCTTTGTCGCTTTAGGCGTCTTAGCTGTTCTAATCAAGACTGTTTTCTTTCCCCAATCCACTCAACGGATCTCTAACCGTGTCAACACAGTCGCAAATCCTCAATTTTCTCCCGACGACTTCTTTGAACAGCTGTCACCACTTATCTCTGAAGGATTGGCTCAGTTGCCGACTGAAATTCCTGACCTTCCTCCCCTTAAAGAACGGATAGATAACCTGCTAAACCGCGCCGATCGCCTGCAGGCAGACGGGCAATATCAGGCAGCACTGGATGCTTATGGCGAGGCCATTGGGCTTAAACCAAACTTGGCTGAGGCCTATCTAGGTCGCTGTGAGAATCTAAATGCGCTGCAGCAACCTGACCTCGCGATCGTCGCCTGTGAGGATGCCCTGTCTTTCAATCCTGGTTATCCAGAAGCCTTACAGAGTATGGGAAATGCATTCGAGCAGAAAGAGCATTGGCAA
>JAKSDM010000373.1 GCA_022360135.1 Pseudanabaenales cyanobacterium
AGACGAGCATATTACCTGCTTAATAGAGGCAAATGGACAACTATTTCCGATTGATGCGTGCGGAACAGGTATGCAGCAAATCATTCAAATCCTCTCATACATTTACCTATTCCATCCTCGATTGTTAATTTTAGATGAGCCAGATGCGCATCTTCATCCCAATAATCAGCGATTACTAGTTGAGACAATCAAAACACTAATTGACAACCTAGATATTCAAGTTTTGATTTCAACTCATAGTAAATATATGGTTGAATCATTAACTCAGCAGTCAATTGCTTTCTGGCTTGACAATAGAAAGCTGGTGGAAAAATCTAACGATAATGATGATAGATATATTATCAAGTCTCTTCTTGATATAGGTGCTCTTGATAGGAGTGAAGTGGCAAATGACCGGATTCAAGTGCTTTGTGAAGATCAATGTTTTGACTCACTAAAGCTGATTTGTGCATCATCTGGCTGGGATTTAGATGAAGTAGACTTCTGGCCATATAATGGCTGCTCTAACCACCAAGTAGCTTCGGCACTGATAAAATATATTAGGAATAAATCTTCTGGCGTAATAGTTTTACTACATAGAGATCGCGATTATTTGACAGATGAAGAGCTAGAAGATTGGAAAAATAGATTGCCTCAAGACGAAAATCTTTTCGTGTTCGTTACAGAAGGCAATGATTTGGAAAATCTACTGCTCTCTAAAGAGCATTTGAATCATGTTGTTTCGGAATCCACTATAGATTTAGACGAACTTCTAAGGTCATCCCTTGAAGCATGTAAGGATAAGCAGCTTGAAAAGATTGTGAATACTAGAATTGACGCACTCCGAAAAATTAAAGGCAATATCAACGAAGGTAGTGTGGCAGTAGAATGCACTAAACAGCTAGAAAGCGATGGTATTCAGTATGCGCACGGTAAAACTTTACTGAAATCATTAAGGAATGAATATCGAATAAGGACTGGACAAAACTTGGAGGTAATGAAAGAAACTCCGGCTCTTTCTATTAATATGTTCTGCGACATATGGACTAAACAGATGGATGAGGAAACTAGATAATATCTGAGTAAAGTAACTGAGAAGGTAATTGTCTAACAACTCAAATGCAGCGGACGATCAAAAGCTGCTTGTGCGTTGTTTAAGGTTACCTGTCGCCACTGATTTGAACCGTTGGGCGGCTCTCCGTTATTTGTAGGACGTATTTTCGGCTTTGCAACAAGAGTCCAAGCAATCACGCATTGCTTGAAACCTATTCAAAGTGAATCTTCTATAGACATCTGTCTTTCAATGCTGGGCAAGGGTCTAATATCAATGTAGTCTTGAGCAAACTTTTTAAGCCCTACATCTTCGCTATAGATACACTTTGCACCTCTTGCCATTGCTGTAGCAGTAATCATGAAATCAGCTTTCATCTCTGCTCTTGATATCCTACTATCATCTTTAATTTGTTTCTTATTTCTCCACATTTCTGCAAAGTGAAGGGCAGCTTGTGTATCAAAGGGCGGAACAATAAATCGACGATGCATGAATTCACTAAAAGCATTATGTAGACTTGAGTCTAATGCACAGAGGATCTCTGCGACTACGACTGATGGAACCATAATATCTATTCCATCTCTTTCACAAATACTAATTAAATATTTGGCTTTGTCTATTTTGTCTTTTTGTCCAGGAGTTGCTTGGCTTTTAACACCCCAAATAATTATTTGTGTATCAAAACAAACTAAATCCATTTATGCCTCCGACGGACCATAGCGTATTTCAGAGACAAAACGGTCTACATCTTTTATCTGGTCAAAAGAATCTCCAATTAGATTAGCTAACTCTTCAAAAGCTTCTGATGGTGAGGTTTTCTCATAATCGGATATGTCAATCACATGGAAGTTTTCAATCTCAAAAGTCTCAGAGTTCCACTCTGCCAATCCACGTAATTCTACCTTTGTATAAAGCTTTATACCTGCTTTCTTGGCTATCGCTTTACTAGTACTACAGTAGATAATTTGACTGTCCAAAGTTTTAAACTGAATTTTCGGTTCTGCCCCACCAACACGAGTTATTTCTCCGTAAATACTCGTTTCTCCTGACAAGGGATAAATGTCAGGTATCTGAGTTTCAGGAGTCAGAACAGCCAATGATTCCAATCTGCCATTTTGTGTAAAAAACTCGGCATTACACTGATGTCGTCGCGTAAAAGCAGATAGCTTTCTTAAAGAAGAAATAGCACCACTCGGCAGTACACCAAAATCATTTTCCGCTATCGATCTAGTTATGCGACGAGTAGCAGGCAAAGTTAGCTCTGCTAAGTTTGGGGCAAACTCCAGCCCAACACTTCCCTGTCGAATACTTTTTAAGCCAATTACTATAGTGTCTTTCTTTAAATCCGGGTGATCACGAACTACCATAGAAGCTATCATGTCTTCTACAGATTCAATAACTTCTGCGATCTCCTTAGATCGAATTTTGCCCGGTGACATGCCTTCACCAGTCAGCAATATTTCTACAGTTACATCGTGAGCCATGAATGATCTCACCACCTTCAAGCATAAGAATAGCTTGTAATTCTATCACCTGTGACAATGAAGATAACTGTGATTTCAGCTTTTTTCAACTAATTTATGTAAGTCAGCGTGTTGTAGATTCCAATCCGCCCAACACTGCGTTGGTGCGGACAGACTGGAGCCTGTCAGCAAGTACAAAAGTTACTGCAGCCGCACAGCTTCACCGTTAATTCGAACTAGACTAGTCGCGAAAAGCCGCAGCTACTCAATCAGCGTAAAATCCTATGAATCCCTTGTATACTAAAGGGGTTAGGTGTTTCATGCGACAATCCCTACTACACGCAGCCATCTGGGTTTCAGGGATGTGACAGTTGGCGAATTTACGCCAGAGTGAGTCCAGTCAGGGGTGCAGTACGCCGACCAGTTAAAACCGAGGGCTGTAATCAGTCCATCACAACGATTTTAGCCTTATGACCCATTTTCTGTAGAATCGGCGTCGAGGATCAATGATGATGGGGATAGCCGCATCCATTTCGATATTAGAGAGATAGGCTAATGTTTAAACCTGACTGGACGCTTCTTTACAGTTCAAAAGTTGAGCAATCTGTGCGTCCAACTCCCCCGCCTCAATCACCCCTGACTCAATCGCCAGCTTCTCCAGGGCAGTCAACCAACACTGGTAATAGTCCCACTCCGGGTCATTGAGATTATGATTCGCCTCCCACTCGCTAATGGCGGCGATCAGCGTTTGCCGAAACGCTTCCCATTCATAGTGACCTTGTTTAGAAAGGGCGATCGCCACCCCAAACGCCATCTTTTCCCAATCGCGATCAAAGTGCAGATGCCCATCCTTACGAGGCGGCGCCTCTTCCGGCGACCCCATTAAACTGGTGGCTGCAAAATGCTCAAATTTCGTAAACATTACTCCCCACCCAACCCTTCACCTAAGAGATTTTCAGCTCAATAACATCACATCCTCCCATCCCCCCATCCCCCTATCTACAGTCTTCTACCGAGACTTCATTTTCATGCCGCCTAAACCTTTACGGTGGCGACCCCCATCATCGCTTCCGGCGTCAGTAGACCCGCCAACTCCGCTTCACTCATGCCCTCTGTCCCGGGTGGACGCATCGGCAGCACCCACCAGCGAATCTGAGCGCTGCTATCCCAAACCCGAATTTCAACAGAATCATCCAACTCCACCCCAAACTCAGACAAAACCACGCGGGGTTCACGCACGACCCGAGCCCGAAACGTTGGGTCTTTGAACCAGTAGGGGGGTAGCCCCAGCGTCGGCCAGGGGTAGCAGGAACACAAGGTGCACACAATCACGTTATGCACCTCGGGGGTATTTTCCACAATGCGCATGTGTTCACCCTCAGCCCCAGACATGCCCACCGGCAAGTCCAGTTCATTACAGGCGGCATTACAATCGGCCAGTAACCGTTTCTTAAAGGCCGGATCCACCCAGGCCCGAGCCACCAACTTGGCGCCGTTGAAAGGCCCCATCTCCGTTTCAAAATAGCTGAGCACCTGATCAACGGTGTCGCCTGTGATAACGCCTTTTTCGATCAACAGCGACTCTAGGGCTTTCACCTTGGCGGCGCTGAAGGTTTCGCGATCGGCGCCATACTTAAATCCGGAGTAGTTGCTTGGCATAATGCTTTCCCTTAAACTGCCTCACTTAAGCGGCTTCTAAGTACACTTCAAAAATGTCGTTGTAATACACCGAATTGGCGTCAATTAGCGACTGATCCCAAAGGTCCTCTGGCTTAAAGGCCAGACTATAGACCGGCATCGGCGTCCCCAGCCCATCTTCGGTGGGGAAGAAGTAGGTAAACGCGCCCTCATAGACCCGCACAACCTCCGCCACGCGGCCTTTCAAATTACCTGGTAAACGGCTATGGGCCGCCGGAGAGACATCTTTCACCCTCACCTGATCGCCCACCTTAAATTTGGCCGGGGCAGATAGCGGCCGCAGGGGAGAATCCCCTGCCTGCAAATACTTCAACACTTGAGCGTCAATCGCTGGATCGCCCCCGCTCGGCAGCGGCGCCTCAGCTTTTTCACTATCCTCTAAAAACTCGGCGGTTCGGGTATCCAATTCTGCTTGAGGAATGTAACCTTCCTCCACGAAGAAGCCGGAAATGCCGCCGAGCCACTTTTCGTAGTAGCGCAACCGGAAGTATTCAAAGGGATGCATCGCCTCTGCTCCCATCCGCAAATGTCCCCAGGTCCAAAAACTCTTGAAGGTCGTGGGGACTTGATCGATCACGTAGTCAGGCAGCGAGGTGTCGAGATGATTACTCAGCGCCATCATGGCGGTGTGAATGCCAAAGATACGCTTTTCCCAGGGTTCTACAAAGACTTTTGTTTCAACATTAACGGGGTCTAACCCTTCCAGGCCCCCGAGGTTGTGCTGTAGTTTCATGCGGTTGCCTCGTACTCAATCGAGTGAAAACGGTTGTGAGTGAAAATAGCGGTGAGTGAAAATGTGAGTGAAAACAATTATGAAGAGTAGGTGTAAGCCTCAGCAAAACAGCCTTTAAATCCGGCGCGAAGCGCCTCTTGATCTAAATTTCGGCCAATGAAGACCAATTCATTCCGGCGGGTTTCACCCGGTCGCCAGGGCTTACCTGGTCGCCCCTCCAGCGTCATGTGAACCCCCTGAAACACAAACCGCCGAGCGGTGTTGTCCACATTTAAAATGCCTTTCATGCGAAAAATATCGGGTCCTCGCGCCTGCACCAGTTGATAGAGCCAGCGATTGAGTTTGTCGCTGTCCACAACCCCTTGTTCGGTAATGGCGACGGAATAAACCGACGCGTCATGGTCGTGGGCGGCTTCATCCAACAACGTTGGATCGATGCTCAGGGCATGCTTGAGATCAAACGCCTGCACGCCCAGCAACCGATCCAGGTCAATGTCACAATTCTGAGTGTGATGAATCGCCGCGATCGCATTTATACTACGCACCTTCTGCGCCAATGTCGCCACCCGCTCAGCCGACGCCAGATCGGTCTTGTTGAGCAAAATCACATCTGCAAAGGCAAGTTGCTCCTGGGCTTCGCTGCTGTTCCAGTGGTCCCAAATGTGTTTGGCGTCCACCACCGTTACCACCGCATCCAACTGGGTTTGCTGAAGCATGACTTCATCCACAAAAAAAGATTGGATCACCGGAGCTGGATCCGCCAATCCTGTGGTTTCAATCACTAAATGGTCGAAGCGATCCCGCCGACTGATCAAATCACTGATGATCCGAATTAAATCACCCCGCACGGTGCAACAAATGCAGCCGTTATTCATCTCAAAAATTTCTTCGTCAGCATCCATCACCAATTGATGATCAATCCCCACTTCTCCAAACTCATTGACAATGACCGCTACTCGTTTGTCGTGTTCTTCGGTGAGAATACGATTGAGCAACGTGGTTTTACCCGCGCCCAAATAGCCGGTCAATACTGTGACTGGAACTTTCTGAATCAAGGCCATCTCTCTCGCGCCAAAGCCATCAGCACACCACTCCCAAACATTGCCATGCCTGTTATGCAGGCCCAACGCATTCGGCGAAAAGTCGCCTACAGGCAGGGTTGACTGACGATACTCTCCTGCCGCTTCAGCCTTATCGGTGTAAGCGCCCAGGTAAGCCGCCAACTGGCTGGTAATCGTCTCCCCCGGATTAAAGGGCGTCAGCCCAAAATGACCCCTGATAGAAACGCCACCCCGGCCCCACCGATGGCAAACCCAGCAAATCGGAAGGACAACATGGGCTGTTCGGAAGATTGCCCAAGCAAGGCGCGACCCACGGCGAAAGCGCCCAGGGCGATCGCCAGCTGAATGCAGGTAAAGCCCACCAGGTAAGCAAACAAGGGCGTCATTTCAGCCCCCACAATGGCTTCACCGTAGGCATAGCCATGAAACAGTCCAGCCAAGGCAGCCAGCCCTGAAACCACGATTAGATTGGGGCGCTGCTTCATGGCCAGCACCCAGCCGAAGCACAGCACCGACGCCGAGATAAAAAACTCAGCAGCCGGTAGATTCAGCCTCATCAGGTGCATGCCCGTACCCGCTAACCCAGCCAGCACAAACGCGACGGGAATCCAAACACCCCGTGGCGCGATCGCAGCCAGCAAACCGGCTGCGACAACAAAGGCAAAGTGGTCTGGGCCTAAGACGGGATGCGCCACTCCAGACATAAACCCTTCAAAAAAATTAGCGGGCAGTCTGCCACCCAGAGGATGATGCGCCAACGCCGGAAGCGCAAGCAGGCTCAGACCGAGACCGACAACTCCAACGGACACCATCATTTGAGCCAGGGAGCGGAGAAAGGAAAAGGGGTGAAACGCTTTCAGCCGAGCTGGGAATGTACAATGAGTCATAACTATCCTTTTGAGTGCGGAATTCATAAATCAGAATACATAATTCAGGAGCACTACAGTCTGTCTCCTGAATTATGTATTCTGTCCTAAGCCAGATATGCCATCTTAAGCAGGCAGCCAATCACCATTTTTTGTAAGGCAAGAACTTGCCACACATGATGATCTTGACGCGATCGCCCTTGGGGTCTTCTTCTTTCTCAACATCAATCGTGAAATCAATGGCGCTCATAATGCCGTCCCCAAACTTCTCATGCACCACACTTTTGATCGGCATGCCATAGACCTGCATAATTTCGTAAAACCGATAAATCAGTGGATCGGTAGGAATAACAGGCTCCAGAGAACCTTTCAGGGGGCACTCAGTCAAGTGATCAATCAAGTAGGGAGCCGCCCCAATTGCCTCCACAATCTTGGTCGCCTCTTCCTTAGAAGCGCTGGCCTGACGATAAATCACCGCTGCGATCCACACTTCATCGCAGCCCACCTTGGCTTCCAAATCGGCGAACGTCAGCCCCGACTCTTTCTTTGCAGCCAATAGCGCCTCAGTAATCTCAGAAATTGCCATAGTTAAACCTCTTGGTTACGTTAAGTCAACAGTGAGGGGGAGAAGGAAAGGATTTTGGATTTTGGATTTTGGATTTTAGATTTTGGTCGTTAGTCACTTATCACGTTGAAATAAGACGCGTGGGCAATGTCCAACCCGCAGCTTCCTCATGCCTGCCTCAAATAGGCGCGTGGGCAATGCCTCTCCATCTTCCCCATCTCCCCCATCTCCCCCATCTTCTCCTCCCCTGCCTCTCCATCTCCCCCATCTCCCCCATCTCCCCCTGCTCTCTACCTGTCCCGAATCCTCGCCGCCTCCACTGCACGAGTCTCTCTAAACAAATGACTCTCCATCTCTGCCTTCAGAACCGAGTAGGCCGGGTGTTGGACGATAGTTTCCCGGTTACGGGGTCGAGGAAAGGGGGCCTCTAGAATTTCGTCAACCCGAGCGGCAGGGCCTCGGGTCATCATCACGATGCGGTCGGATAGCAACAGCGCTTCATCAATGCTGTGGGTAATCATGATCACGGTTTTGCGCTGTTGTTCCCAGATGCGCTCGATTTCGTCCTGTAGAAATCCGCGAGTTAAGGCGTCTAGGGCTCCAAAGGGTTCGTCCATCAGCAGAATCTGGGGATTAATTGCTAGGGCGCGGGCAATGCCGACCCGCTGACGCATGCCGCCCGATAGTTCGTGGGGATGTTTTCGTTCCGCCCCGTCTAACCCCACCAGCTGAATATTCTCCTTGATTACTCGGTTGATAACTTTGGGGGCCATTTTGGGATGGACGGTTTCAACCGCAAACCGAATGTTTTCCTCCACCGTCATCCAGGGCATTAGGGCATAGTTTTGGAACACCATGCCCCGGTCTGGGCCAGGGCCAGTAATCGGCGCCCCGTTGAGCAGAATTTCGCCGCCTGTTATGGGGATGAGTCCGGCAATCATGCCCAACAGGGTAGACTTGCCACAACCCGAGGGACCAATGATGGAGACAAAGGTATTGGGCTCGATCTCCATACTGATGTCTTCAATGGCAATAAAGTCTTGGCGGGTCTTGCCAGAGAGCTGGTTAAAAATGCCTTTTTTGCCAGGGAAGACCTTCGTCACATTGCGGATAGATAATTGAGAAG
>JAKSDM010000621.1 GCA_022360135.1 Pseudanabaenales cyanobacterium
CCAGTGCTCATCACATCCATCGAGATAATCTTCATCAGCAGGTTGTTTTTCAGGATGATGCCGAAAAAGCCACACATCACGGCCGCGAAGATAAAGGCTTCTAATAAAGACATAGTTTGTTAGCTCAGGATAGGACGTAATTATCGGCGACTGGATTCCTCTAATTGATACTCAAAACCTCCCTTGAATGGAGAAGGGAGTCGAGAGGAACCAGATTTCATATGAGAAAATTCGACCAAACTTGAATAAGCTGATGTGCATCTGGTTTGCCGTTCGAGTCAGTTTAAGTTAGGCAGTAGATGGGACAATCTCCCAGCCTACTGCCTACGGTAAATGCCAATGCCTATGAACAATGTTAAATGCCTATCGGCTTAACTCGCAAAAAACCCTCCGATTTCTGTCATGGTTTGGGATTGCAGACTAACCTACTCAACTGCAGATAACGTTGTCTTTGCTGTGAGCTTCGACTCTTCCTGCCCTTTTAGCGCCCATTGTAACAAAGGAGGTGCTAGAAAAGTCGTCAGAATAACCATAACAATGATAGCTGCTTCTAATGGTTTATCCAAAACGCCACTGGCTGAACCAATACCGGCAAACACTAAACCGACTTCTCCACGCGGAATCATCCCCACGCCGATCGCCAGACGATTCAAGTCAGGTTGCCCAAAAACTGTCCAACCGGTAACCACTTTTCCGATGATGGCGACTGCGATCAAGAAAGCGGCGATAATTAGCCCTTCGCGGTTTTCAGCCACCGTTGGATTCAGGACGCCCAGATCTGCTTTAGCGCCAACTGTGACAAAGAAAATGGGAACTAAAATATCAGCAATGGGCATTACCTGCTGATCCAGTTCCTTCCGTTTATCAGTTTCATCCAGTACCAAACCTGCTGCAAAGGCCCCTAAAATCGCTTCTAGATGAATAATATTGGCTAAAAAAGCCATCACTAGGGCAAAGGTGAAAGCAGGTATCAGCAATGCGCCACGGGTTTGCAACTGATCGGCGATCGCCACAAAACTACGGTTAAAAAACTTGCCTAGCAGAATGGCTCCAATCAGGAAGGCGCTGGCGCTAACAATTAAATAAACCACATTGAGCAAATCAACCTCACCGGTTTTGGCCAGACTGGCCACGACCGCGAGGACAATGATGCCCAACACATCATCAATGACGGCGGCGCCGACAATAATCTGCCCTTCAGTTGATTTCAAGCTGCCCAATTCTGACAGAACTTTTGAGGTGATTCCAATGCTGGTGGCTGTTAGGGCGGCCCCGGCAAAAATAGCTGGAATTATCGGCGCATGAAAAAGCATCACCAGACCAACCGTTCCCAAGGTAAAGGGGGCAGCGACACCGACAACAGCGACGATGGCGGCTTGGTAGCCAACTTTACCGAGTTCCCGCAGGTCGGATTCCAAGCCAATTTCAAACAACAACACAATGACGCCCAACTCAGCCAAAACGGAGATGACTTCGCTCTGACTCTGAAAGATGTGGGTAATGGCTTCAGAATCCAGGTCGCCCAGCCATGCCAAAACCGTCATCACCGCTGAATCGGCAGCGGCCGCGCCGGTTTCAGGAAAGACCAAGAAATGAAGCGCCGAGACGCCGACTATCACGCCGCCGACTAGCTCGCCTAAAACGGGAGGTAAATCAAAGCGTTTGGAAAGTTCACCCCCTAATTTGCTAGCCATGTAAACGACAACCAGAGTCAGCAAAACACCCGCCAGCACAAAGGGAGCATATTCTGCTTCTGGGGTAGTGGCTAGGACTGGCGGCAGTGAGGGCCAGACATCCACCCAAGTTGAGAGTGGGAGATGAAAACCGAAGTTTGGTAACATAATTGACTGTTTCGAAGAGTAGATTGCAGTTTTTTCGCAAGGGTGCGTCCCGATTCCGACTTATCAGGCCATTGAGGTCGAGGCCCCTAAATCCGGGGTTTGCTCAACAGCGGTTGGGAAGATGGCGGCGACCGCATTCTTCAGTGCTTCGGCCCGATCTATATAGAGGTGATGGGGCGGAATTAAATTGAAGACTTTCAGCTTTTCGAGGCGGCGCTTGGTTTGCCCAGCAGCTCCAACAATGAAGACGTGACGCCCTTTCTCAACTGCTTCCTTAACCGCATTTTCTAAAGTTAATGATGTAGTCACACCCAGGTGGGGGACATCGCTTAGGTCAAAAACAATGGCGTCGCAGTCCCCGATGGCGTTATGTTGGCGGGCGATCGCCTTGGCCACTCCAAAGATCATGGGACCGCTCAATTGGAAAAGGAGGACGCGACCATTCGCTTGATCAAGCCAGCGTTTTTCATTGGGCTTGAGCAGGATAGCGTCGTCGGCGTCGGTAATCGTCTTAACCGAATTTGACTGCAACGCACTCATGCGCTCGATGGTCAGAATGTTGGCGACAAAAACGCCAATCCCCACTGCAGCGATCAGGTCAACCAGAACGGTTAAAATAATCACCCCATACATGATCAAGGCGCCCTTAACCGAAACCTGATGGGCCCGCTTCAAGAAACCCCAATCGATAATGTCAATCCCAACCTTTAGCGCAATCCCTGCCAGGACAGCCAGGGGAATGGTAGCGGCTAAGTTCGCTGCGCCTAAAATCACCACCAGCAATACGCCAGCACGAATCAAGCCAGATAGGGCGGTTCTCCCCCCTGTTTGAATGTTGACAACCGTTCCCATCGTTGCCCCGGCCCCAGCAATACCGCCAAACAAGCCAGACATCAAGTTGCCTAAACCTTGTCCAATCAACTCCTTATTGGAGTTATGCTCCGTACGGGTCAAACTATCCGCAATCATTGAGGTTAAGAGGGCGTCAATACACCCCAACATGCCTAACACAGCCGCATCTACAAACATAAGTTGCAGTTGGTCGCCGCTAAAAGTGGGCATTTGCATGGCGGGGAAGCCAGCCGTAATTTCACCAATCCGACGAATATCAAGCCCCGGAAATAACATTAGGGACAGAACCGTACCGATAATCAGCGCCACCAACTGGGGCGGCACAATGCGCTTGAACTTCGAGGGCATGAACCAGATGATAGCCACTGTCATAATGGCTAACAATGTCTCCGCTGGCTGAATGTTAATCAGCAGCTCTGGTATGGCCCGAAGCGTTCCGACCACGCCTCCTGGAGGGTTGGCCTGTCCCAGGAATGGAGCAAGCTGCAAAACCACTAAAATGATGCCGATGCCAGACATAAAGCCCGAAATCACCGTGTAGGGCATCATCGTGACGTATTTGCCGAGTCGCAGAGCGCCAAAAATAATTTGGAAAATCCCGGCCATCATCACAACAGTAAAGGCCATGGCTAGGCCATTTTCAGGATTGGTAGCCGTTAAGTTAGCGATCACAGCCGTCATCACCACCGTC
This sequence comes from Pseudanabaenales cyanobacterium, assembly GCA_022360135.1. Taxonomy (GTDB): domain Bacteria; phylum Cyanobacteriota; class Cyanobacteriia; order Phormidesmidales; family Phormidesmidaceae; genus JAKSDM01. The sequence goes on from JAKSDM010000621.1 coordinate 3,385, forward strand.
ATCGGGCCAGTGGGTTCAGAGATCAGGGTGGGGGTTCCGCCAAATAAGGCTGCGAAGAAGCCGACTAAAACAGCTCCCCATAAGCCAGCCGCTGCGCCAGCGCCGGAGGCGACACCGAAGGCTAAAGCCATCGGCAAGGCGATAATGGCTGCGGTAACCCCGCCGAAGAGGTCGCCGCGTAGGTTTCGAAAATGAATCTGATTAGTAAGTTGCATGGTTAGACCACATAACGGAATGAATTGGCCTAAGGCTTTGCAAAGCAAACGCGCGAGTCTATCCAGGTGTTGGGGCGCTGCAGGAGCCGCAACAGATGTGAAAACCCAAGCCTAGTGAAAGCTCTACTAAGACTTAGAAGAAACAAGTAGGGATGTGAACAAACCCAATCCATAGATTTATTTCTATGGATAAATTTATCATCATTGATTAATATCAAATCATAAAACGTCACCAGTCTACTCACCGATTGAGTGAGCATTTTTAATGAAGAAGAAAAGGAAAACTTATAATTTAAGTTTTTGGCTGCAGCAAAGCTTATGGAAGGTGTATGTAAAAGGACTTGACTTTTTTGGGCTTACTAAGCCAAAGGCGACAAACATCAATCCCTATGGCTCACTGGTATGTCCTCAAAGCCTTCAAAGCACGGATAGCGCAACGGATTACCGCTTGGGTATTTGGCAGTCTATTGGTGATTGAAGCCGCAATTTTGCCCCCGTCTTATCTAAAACGAGAACATGATTTGCTGGCCAATCAAGAGTCACTGGTGATGACCAGCCTCGAAACCGCCTTGCTCAATCCCCAAACCACTCAATCAGGCGCCCTTAACCAGAGGGTTTTAGAGCATTTGCGATCGCAATTCATCATCCTGGGCGGCGCCATCTATCAGCAAGATGGTACACTCCTGAACCGCCATGGTAATTCTCCTCAGCTCGATCTTCAAGCGATTGAGGCTTTGCTCAACGACCCCATACTCAACCGGGTCGCCCAAACCTACGATACCGCCATCCGCATTACCCAAGCAGATCCCCCCCTTTATCTGGTCATCCGCCACGATATCCGGGCCATTCAGCAGGAGTTAAACGCCTATACAGGAAGGATGATCAGCATGATCATCCTGATTTCAGTCGTGGTCACCCTGGGTACAATGATTGGGGTTGAACGTCTGGTGATTCGGCCAATTCTATACTTGCATAACGATCTGCTAATGGCGGCTACGAATATTCGCAAGGGCGTTCGGGACAGTCCGTTTCACGCCACCAGCCTGCAACGCCGCGACGAACTGGGTGAGGTCATTGTCACCTTTCAGCATATGTACAATCAGATCTGGCAGGCCCTTGAGGAACGCAAGGCGGCTAATCTATCAGAACAACAAGAACGGGAAAGGGCTAATCAACTCTGCGCCACCCTGACTCAGCTTCACCAAACCCAGGCCCAGTTAGTACAAGCCGAAAAGATGGCTGGGTTAGGGCGACTGGTTGCCGGAATCGCCCACGAGATCAACAATCCGGTCAACTTTATTCATGGCAACTTGGCCCACGTTCAACAGTATGTTCAAGATTTGTTGGAATTGGTTCAGCTGTATCAGCACCATTACCCCACTCCCGTTGCTGAAATTCAAACCAACGTTGAAGAAATCGATCTAGACTTCATTCGCGATGATTTGCCTAAAATCCTGTCCTCAATGAAGATAGGCACTGATCGCATTCGCGACATTGTGTTGTCTCTGCGCAATTTCTCCCGTCTGGACGAGGCCGAAATCAAACCAGTCGATATCCATCAAGGGCTTGACAGCACCCTGATGATTTTGAATCATTGCCTCAAAGCTTGCCCAGAAAAACCAGAAATTCAGGTGATTAGAGATTATGTCGCGCTTCCACCCGTCGAATGCTATGCCGGGTTGCTCAACCAGGTGTTTATAAATATCCTTTCCAATGCTATTGATGCTTTGGCGGAAGAGATAAAGCAACGAACGGTTCAGGAATGTATAGACAATCCCAGTCAAATTACACTGCGAACTTCTCTCATCAATGAGCAATGGGTGGAGATTGCGATCGCGGATAATGGCCCTGGCATGTCCCAAGAGATTCAACGACGCATCTTCGAGCCTTTCTTCACAACTAAACCGATTGGACAAGGAACAGGAATGGGAATGTCCATCAGCTATCAAATTGTAACTGAAAGACATCGGGGTAAGTTAGAGTGCTTCTCTAACCCTGGCAAGGGAACGGAATTTGTAATTCAAATTCCGCTTCGACCAGACAGTTGTGAGATCGCGCCCTCCCGCCTAAAACAGCTAAAGATAGGAAACCTGACAACGAATGGCGCTGAAATAAGGCTGGTGGGCAATGCACACCCTAAGGCTGTCCATTAGCTTGCAACCACACTGGGCTAGTTGGGTTGCTGGGGTAAAAATCAGCTGACTCATTTATGGATTCAAACAATCGAGAATGGCCTGATTAACCTGTTGGGGTTGGGCCAATGGCAAGTCATGGCATTTTGGTATAAACGCTGCGGCCCGGGTCCGAGATGATATCGACAGCGAAGGTCTGATAAGCTTGAGATAGGGATGATAATCTTTAATTATGGTGGATGTGCTTCTGCATGTAAAAGTTCTTCAACACTTGACCTCGAATCGTTACAGATTGCTCTTTAACCACTTCAAAACCTTTTGCCAGGAAAAATGGCTTAGCTGTAATACTGACATTC
>JAKSDM010000855.1 GCA_022360135.1 Pseudanabaenales cyanobacterium
CCCGAAATAAAGACGGTGGACTCGGCCATGCCATAGCAGGGATAAAAAGCCTCACGCCGGAAACCATGAGGTTCAAAGGCGGCGCTGAAACGCTCTAGGGTTTCAGCGCGCACGGGCTCCGCACCATTCAAGGCCACCTGCCAGCTACTGAGATCTAAGCTGGCGCGCTGCTCCGGAGTGATTCTACGCAAACAGAGTTCATAGGCGAAGTTGGGAGCCCCACTCGTGGTGGCGCGATAACGAGAAATAGCCTGAAGCCAGACAACAGGCTTTTGCAAAAAGTCCATTGGCGACATTAAATAACAAGGAACGCCTAAATAAAAGGACTGCAGTGCATTGGCGATCAGGCCCATGTCATGAAAAAGGGGCATCCAGTTAACATAAATAGTTTGTTCGCTATGGCCGAATGCAGTCTGCATCATCCGTTCGTTGTGCAGAATGTTGCGATGGCTGACCATGACCCCTTTAGGAGACCCGGTAGAACCAGAAGTGTACTGCAGAAAAGCTAAGGTTTCGCCGTTGAGATCTGGCGCTGACCACTGTTCAGCTAACGCTTCCGGCACACTATCGCTGCCCAACCACTGCAAATTGGCCAACTCTGGTTCGGCGGCGAACTGGGCCTGGGTTCTGGTCAATTGCGATGTGGGTGTGAGGACGAGTGTCGCCTGAGCATCGGTGACAATCGCCTGTAGCCGTGTCATTTTTTGATTGCGACGGGGGGGATAGGCTGGCGCCGCCACCATACCAGCGTAGAGACAGCCAAAGAAAGCCGTAATAAATTCCAGCCCCGGTGGGTAAAGGAGTAAGACTCGCTGTCCGGGCGCACCTAACTGCTGCAGTTGAGCCGCGATCGCCCTGGCTTGACGATCTAACTCTCCATAGGTGAGTTGCTGAGATTCGATTTCACCGTCTTTCAGAAAGGTATAGGCGCGCTGCTGAGATTGATACTTGGCTCGAAAACGCAACAATTCTAGCAGGGTGGAGAAGTTAATTGTTGGCTGAATTAGTTGATTGCTCATTAAACTGCCCCGCGATGAATGGCCTGATTACAAATCTCAAATGAATATCTTTATCTATGTCTGAATCTATGTCTGAATCTATGTCTGACTGGTCTATGTTTAACTGGCCTCACTCAACAGCTGTTGGGCTTCTTCCTCCGATAATTCATCCAACTCAGCTAACAGACGGTCTACTTCTTTATCTCCCTGGAACTGCGACGGGTCTGCGGCTGGTGTTCTCTGATCGACATATCTACTGGGTGGCGGCGCCTTGATTGAATGATTACCCCATCCGCCTAACAACTGATGTTGCTCAGCAGGCGTCAACATTGGTAACGCCGAGATTGGCTGGCGTGGATTGGCAACGACTCCTTCGAGTAGGCTCTGAAGATGTCCCGCCATCCGATGGATTGTCGCTGCATCGAATAGGTCGGTGTTATATTCAAATATGCCTTCGAGCATCTCATCCTTTTCTTCCATCACCAGCGTCAGGTCAAACTTCGCCGTAGAATTTGACCAACTCTCCTGGCCTAAAAGGGTTAGGGTTAGTCCTGGTAATTCCAGCTTCTGACTGGGAAGATTCTGCAAAATGAACATAGTTTGAAACCAGGGGGAGTGGCTCAGTTGACGAGCTGGCTTCAGTTCTTCCATCAGCTTTTCAAAGGGTGCTTCTTGATGGGCGTAGGCCCCTAGCGCTTTCTGCCGCACCCGGGTGAGCAATTCTAGAAATGATGGTTTTCCTTGCAAATCGATCCGTAATACCAAGGTATTGAGGAGTAAGCCAATCATAGGCTCAAGCTCGTTGCGACTGCGGTTGGCGATCGCAGAACCCACAGAAATATCCTCCTGGCCGCTATAGCGAGAGAGCAAAGTCGCGAAGGCGGCCAGCAAGGTCATAAATAGGGTCGCCCCAGATTGTCGGCTGAGTGCTTTCAGCTTCTCGGTGAGATCTGCACTGAGGGTGAAGCACATATGGTCGCCTCGGAAGGTTTGTATCGGCGGGCGCAGGCGATCGGTTGGTAAATCCAATACAGGTAGGGGGTCTGCGAGTTCTTGCCGCCAGTAGCTGAGGTAAGTTTCGAGCACTTCTCCGGTTAGCCGCCGCCGTTGCCAGTGAGCAAAATCGACATATTGAATGGGTAACTCGGGCAAGGGAGAAGGCTTATTTTGGGTAAATGACTCGTAAAGCGTAGCAAGCTCCTGAATAAAGACAACTCTCCTCGACCAACCGTCAGAGATAATGTGGTGCAGATTCACCAGTAAAATATGAGAATCTGCTGCAAGGCGCAGTAGGACAACGCGAAACAGGGGTCCACGGGCCAGGTCAAACGGGCGCCGGGCTTCTTCCATGACCCATTGTTGCGCTTGAGCGGTGCGCGCCTGTGCCGATAAGGCTTGCAAGTCTAAGATGTTTATCGCCATTGATGAGTCAGCGGCAATCATCTGCACCGGACTCCCGTTTACAGTTGGGAAAGTTGTGCGTAGGATTTCATGGCGCCGCACAATTTCTGTGACTGCTTGCTCTAGAGCCGCTACATGCAAGCAACCGCTGAGGTGGATAGCCGCTGGGACATTGTAGGCGGCGCTGTTTCCCTCTAGCTGATTCAGGACCCACAATCGTTCCTGGGCAAACGATAACGGCAACTTTCCAGCTCGTGACACTGACTGGATGGCGGTACATTCCACTCCTTCGCTAGCGTTACGAGCACTATCGATGTATCTGCCGAGTTCAGCAACCGTGGGAAATTTAAAGAATTTGTTGAGCGGCAAATCAACTTTGAAGGTTTCTCGTAGCCGGGTAATAGCCCGGGTTGCCAACAGCGAATGCCCCCCCAGTTCAAAGAAATTATCATGCCTGCCAACGGCGATCCCCAAGAGATCTTGCCAAATTGCCGCCAGGATTTCTTCCGTTGGCGTGTGGGGCGCCTCCGGCCCAACATCAAGCCTGCTTTCATCAGCTTCCGGCGCTGGCAGCGACTGGCGGTCAACTTTACCATTAGAGGTCAACGGTAAGGCCGACAACATCACAAACAGTGATGGCGTCATGTACTCCGGTATCCGCTGCTTGAGAAACTGACGCAACTCACTCCCAGTAGGCGAAGTTTGAGCCGCCGCAACCACATAGGCGACCAGGCGCTGCTCGCCAGACTCATCCTCATCTACAACAATCACCCCGTGTTGGACCTGAGGATGCTGCGCCAAGACCGCTTCAATCTCACCCAATTCGATGCGAAAGCCACGGATTTTTACCTGTCGGTCGTTCCGACCAAGAAACTCAATGTTCCCGTCCACCCGGTAGCGAGCCCGATCTCCAGTCTTATACAAACGGGTCTCTGGTTCATCCCTGAAGGGGTCAGGGATAAACCGCTCGGTCGTCAACTCTGGACGGTTCAGATACCCTCGGGCTAAGCCGACCCCGCCAATATGAAGCTCCCCTGGAACACCCACCGGGGTTGGCTGTAGACGCTTATCCAGAATGTAGACTTGGCTATTGGCCAACGGTCGACCGAGCGGCAAAGGGAGGGAGGAGACGGTATGCTCCTTGACGGGGTAAGTCAGCACACCGACTGTGGCCTCCGTAGGCCCGTAGTGATTCAGAATGACGCATTGGGGCGCCATGACCTGAAGCTGTTCCACCCAATCAGCCCGAGCGGTTTCCCCGCCGAGGATCAACTGTTGTCGGGGCAACACC
>JAKSDM010001807.1 GCA_022360135.1 Pseudanabaenales cyanobacterium
GGTATCGGCCAGTAATCCACAGAGACGAACCTGATCCCCACCCGTCATAAAAACCCCCGTGCATCCCTCCAGGTAGGCTTTCCAGATTGGGTCTTCGCCCTGTTCCCGAGTGCGGATATCCATCACCTGAATGGCCTTGGCTCCCATATCTTCGAAGATCCGCTGATAGCGCGCCGCGATCGCAGCGGATTCGCGGGAAGCACAGGGAATGACAGCAATACAAGCCTTCCCCCCTCCTGATCGTTCGAAAAAGGTTTGGAGAATTTCTCGACCGTGAATCTTGTCTTCAGCGCCGCCAATGGCCATGACAGCAGTTTTAGTCAGGGGAAGCATCCTTGATTTTAATAATCGTAAGTACCTAGACAAAATTTACTTTCACATCTTTCCACGGTAGGCGTAGATTTACAGTACAGATGGGTGGAAAATTGCTTCTGCACACTTGTTTGAAGATTCTAATGGCTGCATGATTGACTCACTTGGATTGGCATTGAATCAACCCCCCTAGTCAATTACTGTAGGGAAAGATTCAGATTGGGAAGCTACTCTCGTCACTTTAGTGTCTCATTAGACTTGCCAATCTGACTAGATTTCGCCTCCTCTATAGCCCTTCCCTTCATCCTCATCTTTAATCCTTAATCCTCTGAGCTTGCCCAATCGGCCATCACCCAATCGGCCATCACCCAATCGGCCATTGGACATATCGAAATATGAAAATTATGATATGACCTCTCCATCACCGCTTCGTTTCGATATCATCAGCCTGTTTCCTGATTTTTTCACCTCTCCTCTACAATCAGGATTGTTGGGCAAAGCCTTAGTGCGGAGAATTGCAGAGGTTTATATCATCAACCCCAGAGACTTTACCACTGATAAACATCACAAAGTGGACGATGAACCCTATGGCGGGGGGGTGGGGATGTTGATTAAACCAGAACCCATTTTTGCAGCTGTAGAATCCCTACCCGTTTTGCCCCGACGTGAGATTATCCTGATGACCCCTCAAGGAGAACCCATGCGCCAAAGTTTATTTCAAGAGTTCGCCATGGGTTATGACCAACTAATTCTTATTTGTGGCCACTATGAAGGCGTTGATGAGCGGGTGCGTCATCTGGTCACCCGTGAGGTTTCCTTAGGAGACTTTGTATTGACTTGTGGAGAGATCCCTACCCTTGCTTTGCTTAATGGCGTCATCCGTTTGCTGCCGGGTGTCGTTGGTAAACCAGACTCTCTAAAATATGAGAGTTTTGAAACGGGTCTCCTAGACTACCCCCAATACACCCGCCCGGCTCAGTTTCGGAAATGGGCGGCGCCAGAAGTTCTGCGGTCTGGGAATCACGCCGCTATTGAACACTGGCGGCGAGAACAGCAAATTCAGCGCACCAAAAGCAGACGCCCTGATTTATATCAGCAATGGCTGAAGGAGCAGGGGGAGGGGGAGGAGGGGGGAGAGGGGGAAGAGGGGGAGGATTAACTTCATCTTGCACCCTAACCAATGGGCCAAAATCCGGAGTAGCGATCCTTTTTTGTATGAATCACGATTTTCAAAGGAAAATCAAGGGTTTCAGCCACACCCAACAGGATTTTCCAAACACTCCCCAAAATCCAACATCCAAAATCCCTAGCCCTTAATTCTTAACCTGCTCCCCCATCTCCCCATCTCCCCTATCTCCCCCTCCCCCCCTGCCCCCTATCTTCCCCACTCCTCCTCCTATGTCTCTACGTATTGGCAACGGCTACGATATTCATCGCTTAGGACCGGATCGGCCTTTAATTCTGGGCGGGGTTCATATTCCTCATGGATTGGGTTTGTTAGGGCATAGTGATGCTGATGTGCTGACCCAC
>JAKSDM010001698.1 GCA_022360135.1 Pseudanabaenales cyanobacterium
CCATCCCAACGCCCTTTCGGCGTGAATCACTTGTCTGCTATAGCTTCTCAAGCTTTCTTAATTTTCGGGTTTAGCCGCTATGTCTGACCTTCCTTTCACTCTAGATCAGTTACGTATTCTCAAGGCGATCGCCGCTGAAGGGAGCTTCAAGCGTGCTGCTGACAGTTTGTACGTCTCGCAACCTGCTGTCAGCCTCCAGGTTCAAAACCTAGAACGTCAGCTAGATGTTCCTTTATTTGATCGAGGCGGGCGACGGGCCCAGTTGACTGAGGCAGGCCATCTCTTACTGAGCTATGGCGATCGCATCCTGAGTCTATGTCAAGAAACCTGCCGAGCCATTGAGGATTTGCAAAACCTCCAGGGGGGCACTCTGATTGTAGGCGCCAGTCAGACCACCGGAACCTACCTGTTACCGCGCATGATTGGGCTGTTCCGGCAAAAGTACCCTGATGTGGCGGTCCAATTACACGTCCACACTACTCGCCGCACCTCCTGGAGCGTAGCGAACGGCCAGATAGATTTGGCTATCATTGGAGGTGAAGTTCCGACAGAACTGCAAGAATCCTTAGAAATCATTCCTTATGCGGAAGATGAATTGGCATTGCTGATGCCGGTTTTCCACCCCCTGGCAGGTAACAAGGTGATTCAGCGAGAAGATCTCTACAAGCTGCAATTTATCGCCCTAGATTCTCAATCCACTATTCGCAAAGTGATTGATCAGGTGTTATCTCGCAGTGGGGTTGAAACCCGACGTCTCCGGATTGAAATGGAACTCAATTCCATTGAGGCGATAAAAAATGCGGTGCAGTCTGGATTGGGCGTCGCCTTTGTCTCGATCTCTGCAATTGAGAAGGAGTTACAGATGGGGGTGATCCACCGGGCCAAAATTGAATCCGTGGTGGTTAATCGCACCTTGTCAGTTATTTTTAATCCCAATCGCTATCGCTCGAAGGCGGCAGAAGCCTTTACCCATGAAATCCTACCCCAATTCACCAATCGAGAAATAGAATTTAGGAAGGAGAATCGAAAAAATAATGGGGTTGGCCGATCTCCTCAGGTTGAGGAGTCCAGTTCTGCTTCCTTAGGAACCTCCTCTCCAAATCGAGCAGCCAGTAGCAAGTCACCATCTTAGTCAGGTTTCATGGAGATTTACTGCACCCGTCCCAGCTGTCAAAGACCGATTAATACGTTTTCCGATTTAGACAGCGGATCTACATTAAAGACGGTACAGCAGAAATATTGTACGGCTTGTGGTATGCCTTTGATTCTAAGCGGGCGATATCTACCTCAGAAAATTTTGGGGCAAGGGGGATTTGGGGCTGCTTTTCTGGCGCGCGATCGCTATACTCCCATGCTGCGTTACTGTGTCGTCAAGCAGTTTCAGCCTGCCGGAAATTTGAGCCCAGACCAACTGCAAGTCGCCCAGAATTTGTTTGAGCGGGAAGCCGAAGCGCTAGAGGAATTGGGCAATCGCCATCCCCAAATTCCTGATTTATACGCCTTCTTTCCCTTAGTGGTATCTAGTTCGCAGCCTGGAGAGCAGGAAGAATTTTTCTATCTCGTTCAAGAATTTATTGATGGCCAGGATCTGGAGCAAGAGCAAGCGCAAAAGGGTCGCCTTTCAGAAAAAGAGGGGGTAGAAATCCTAACCTCAATGCTTAAGGTGTTGTCATTTGTCCATAACAACGGCACGATCCATCGGGATATCAAACCCTCCAACATCGTGCGTTGTCGTAATGGTCAGCTCTATCTACTAGACTTTGGGGCCGTCAAACAAGTCGCCAGTGGAGCTGCTTCTGGGCAGGATCAATCAACTGGGATTTATTCTATGGGCTTTGCCCCACCGGAACAGATGGCGGGAAGCACTGTGTATCCATCGACCGATCTCTACGCCCTAGCGGTCACCTGCATCACTTTGCTGACGGGTAAATCCGCCTCTGATCTATACGATTCTTATAACAATATTTGGAACTGGGAATCCTATGCTCAAGTAACCCCTCACCTGACTATTGTCCTTAACAAAATGCTCCAATTGACGCCTAATCAGCGGTATGCCTCTGCGGAAGAAGCGCTACAGGCTCTCAACCAACCTCCTCCACAAGCTCGTCAGATCGCCTCAAAACCCTCTTCTGTAGCCAGTAGCAGTCCGTCTTCCCCAGCCTCTTCTACAAGCCTGCAAAAACAGTCTGGCAAGCCTTCTTCAGCGACTCCCGCCGCCGCCCCGTCGCCAGCTCCGGTAGCTAAACCAACCCCAGTTCCAATTTCAATTTTTGAGTTCTTGGGTGGGGTCGCCTTCACCGGATTTGAGGGAGGGTTATTGGCGATCGCCCTCACCAGCCTTCTAGGAACAACGGTTTTGGGGAGTGGAGCTTGGCTGCTTTTATTCGCAGGGCTCATCTTTCTCCAACTCCGACGCATAATCGAACGTCTTGATTTGGTCATCATCGCCGGTGTGACCTTGGCTGCCGTCCTGATTTTTCCACCGCTACGGGCGTTGCCCATTTTACAAAGCGGCGCCAGTCCGATTCCAACCGTTCTCTTTCTGACGATCATGGCAAGCTTAATGGCTGTAGCCATTACTACTCTGTTTAGACTGATTTATCGAATTCTCTCGAACCTGCTTTGATCTCCTGATCTCCTTGTTTGAGTTGTTTGAGCTGGTAAGTCGAAGAATTCAAGCTGCTTTAGGTCAATTGCCTGACGAGTAATTTTGGTCAGGGGCTACTCACAAAAGTTAAACTTTTCAAAACCCCATATTTTCAAAACCCCATAGGAGTATATAGCGCCATACTCCTATGGGGTTTTAAGTTAATACCTAAAAATGCGGGGAAGAAGGTTGAATAACTCGCCGATATAGGGCGTTGTATAGCTCAAGGGGTGGAAACTATCGCTAAAGCGCGAAAGGGTGGTCAAGCACCGAGAATACAACTTCTGGCGACTTATTCTATTTAATCCCCATCCTAGGCTTGTTGTCGAAGGTCATTGTTATTAGCCGGAATGCACAACAGATTATCGCCATAGCTCTGGATTAGATAGCGCTGACGCAGTTTACCCATAAGTCGAGTTACGGTTACCCGGGTTGAACCAATGGCACTGCCAATCTGAGCATGGGTTAAAACCCAAGGCAAATAGTAACCATCATCACAAGTTTGACCATACTCTTCAATCAACAATGTCAGGAAACCCAACAGCCGATCAATTGTTCGCCGTTGTCCTAGCGTACTGAGCCACAGCAGTTTACGCTGGTGTTGATAGCGGAAGGCGTCCAAAACTTCCCGTCGGAAGTGAGGCCAATTGTCTAAATCATGCCAATAGAGCCAAATAACGGCTGTCTGGTCTACATGGGCAAAGCTCTGTAAGGTAAACGGGGATTGGGCCACAATTTCGAATGGCTGACCAGCCCCAACAAATCCAAGAAATGCCTCTTCAGAGGCGACCAGAGGCATACGAGAAGGACTGCTCTTGGGTTTTACGCTGGCGCTAACTTGCGCATTCCCAATGAGTCGAACTGCACCCCGCTGCACTAGATAAAGTAAGCCAGCACGGGCAGGAATTTTCTCGTCTTTACTGAAAGTACGATAGCGGTAATGTTCCTGAGCCCAGTCCAAAATTCGCTGCCAGGTCAAGAATGGCCGAGCATTGTCTGATTGGGTAGTTGAGTACATAGCTAAAAATCTGGGGGTGAGGTTAAAGGCAAGAGCAAGTCAATGACAATCTAGTCGTGCAGGGGGGGTATGTAGAAGGCGTACAAGCGGCTTAATATCCATAGCAGACTTTATGTCTGCAAAAGGCTCTGTGAAATAATTGCGAGGTTTATCGAGAACTTAGCGCCTGAACATCAACCTTAGTTATTTTAGTCAAGGGTATCCGATGCATTCTCAAAGTTATACAAATATATTCTCCACTTGTGAACAAAAAAACTTTGAAATTCCGTACATCAACCGAAATACAGCGTCTTCCTTATCAATTCTTTACTTACTTCCAGAAATTCATCTACCCTCGCTAGGGTACAGGGGACACTTGAACTAAGGGTAAGGATCAACACAATGTCGGTTAAGAAACTTCAAAAATCGCCTATATAAACTATGGCACATTTTTCCCTGATGTGGTTGTTACAAAACGAACTCATACAAGCAATCCAATTAAGGAACAAAGATCCTGCGTTCTGCGTCACTGCAGTACCTTTGTTCCAGGTAGAGGAAGCTGAGGAGCTTAAGTTTCTATCATTAAAGAAGATTCCCTTAGGTAAATTCAATGAAACAAGTCAAGTTCTTTACATCTCAGCGGTTTCACTTAAGTTAGCGAAAGTTTGTGGTCAACCCGCCTTCAACATTGCGAAGACGCTGGCAAA
>JAKSDM010001303.1 GCA_022360135.1 Pseudanabaenales cyanobacterium
GCCAGGGGCTGTGTGACCAGCCCTCGAAGACTAACGTTGTCAAGGCTGAATGCGCCTAAGCTCAGTATACAGCGCTAGGGTTTTGAGAAGCCCCGTTCCTTCAGGTCGGGGAGTGTCACAATTCTGATGTCAAACAAATACATTCACTCGCTGGCGTCAGTATCGCCAAGCCGTATAGGATTTGAAGAGCGACGTTGCTAAATCAAAATCAAAGTATAGAATTCTTTAAAAATCATCAGAGATGGGACAATGAAAAAACCCGAGTGGGATACGTAGGAAAAATCGATTTCTCGATTCTAAGACGATGATGAGTCGGATGTGTATCCTCTATTACCCCCAAACCTAACATTTTTGGAGGACTTTGAGGATTGGCTTCGCCAATAATGCTTGGTATCCCTAACTCCTGGCTCCTATAGAGCTGCCCCCTTCTAGTAGAGTTTTTTTACTCAGACAGAACTTCCCATCTTAAATGGACACCCAAGATGTCGTTTCTGCAACTTTGTTTGGGAAATATGTCATCAACTGGGTGTCACTTCTGACACCCTTAGAATTCAATCTCAGTCATTCATTTCTAATCGGTGGAGGTTATCTTAGATGGACTTGAAGGTAAATAGTAATACTTTTTTCAAGCTCAGTACTGAATTATCGGACCAACTCTCTGATGCTGAAAAAGTCTTTGTTAGCAAAGGAACCACTTACCCAGTTCAATCGCATACTCCCGATCTAGGCGACCATGTGAAAGTGGAGCTGGCAGATGTTTTCCTAGGTCCAGAAAATAGAAATACTTGGTACGTTTATCGGTTTCATGTGGAATTCGAGGGGAACGAACCGGATAACAACCCGAAAGATCAAGAACAATCCGCTTCACCTCAGGAAAATGCTATCAAGCTGCCGGGGTATACAACAAACTTCTCTCTATCGAGTCCAATTATGCCCAATGGTCATTTCACCTGGGCTGAGGCGACTAAAAACGGTACTCGTATTCCTGCAGATAAGAGTATTGTAGACGGCATTCTAAAAATTGCAGAGGTTATGGAAGAAGTGCGATCGCTGCTTGGAGATAGGCCCATTAAAGTCAATTCCTGGTATCGCGATCCGGCTACCAATCGCCGCGTAGGAGGGGCGTCTCGTTCTCGCCATCTGTCTGGAGATGCTTTAGATTTCGTTGTTCAAGGCATGAGTCCCTCCCAAGTTTACGCCAAGTTAAACCCTTGGTGGGGCGCTAGAGGCGGTTTAGCCAGTTCCAGCGTCTTCACTCACATTGACGCCAGAGGCTACAAAGCCCGTTGGTCGTATGGTTACTAAAACACAATCTAGCCCTATCGGATCCTGGTTTCAGAATATCCAACTAAGCCGAAGGCGCCTCCCTAGGGAGACGCCTTCGGCTTTAGGCTAAAACGCTAGGCAGCGCTGAATGACTCGAACTAAGCCGCCATCAAAAGCCATTAACCATTGATAGCAGGCGCACTCAAGGCAATCGGAGCA
>JAKSDM010000466.1 GCA_022360135.1 Pseudanabaenales cyanobacterium
CAGCCGGGAGTAGAAACGCAGCAGGTAACAACACATGCCGTCATCAAACCGCAAGATGGCGGTGGAGATGCGAAAGAAAATAGGCAGTCTCAACGCGTGTCTCCTAATGCCAGATCTGAACCGAAAACATCGTTAGACCTATCGGCGGTATGGCGGCGGCACAAGGGCAATTATCTCAACTATGTGGCCAGTTTGACAGAAGCAGTTACGGCGCTTCAAGCCGGTAGGTTTGATGCAGCGCAACAACAAAAGGCGCAGCAAGCCGCCCATACCCTGAAAGGATCTCTGGGGAGTTTTGGCTTGATCAAGGCCTCTCATGACTGTGCTCAAATTGAGCAGGCCTTCCAAGCCAAAACCCAATTCAGTCAACCTCACCTTGATGTTCTGTCTGAGCGGATTCAGACCTTGCGGAAGACTCTGGAACAACCCCTATTTCCTGGCTCAACCCAGATCGCTGCGCCTTGTCAGAACAGTCAACTCGCTCACCTATTGGTGGTGGATGGCGACGCCGGATTGACGCAGCAGTTGATGTCATATGCAGGTGTTTGGGGGATTGAGATCAAAGCTGCAGGCAACCCGGCTCAAGCCAGACGGATGATCGCTCATTGTCGTCCAGATGTGGTGCTGCTGGATTTGTGCTTTCCCGATTCTGCTGAAGATGGGTTTGGCTTGCTGGCTGAGATTTCAACTGTTCAACCCCCCATTCCAGTGCTGGTTTTTAGTGCTCAAGAGAGTCTGAATGACCGGGTTAAAGCAGTTCGTCTTGGGAGTTCGGGTTTCCTTCACAAACCCATACCGCCAACTCGGGTTTTAGAAGCCGTCGCCCAAGTTGCGCAAAAAAAACGACAGTCGGAGGCCAACCTGCTGATTGTAGACGATGATCCCCAATTGTTGGACATTCTGCGCACCTTACTAGAACCCTGGGGCTTTAACCTGACCCTCTTAAGCGACCCTCAAGAGTTCTGGAATGCACTGGAGCAAACGGCCCCTGATTTCTTGATTCTGGATGTGGAAATGCCTGGTTTCAATGGTATAGACCTTTGCCAGGTAGTTCGTCAGGATCCGCGCTGGAGTGAGCTGCCGATCTTTTTCTTATCGGCCCATACGGATGTGGAAACTAGACAACAAGTTTTTTCGGCGGGTGCGGATGAATATATCCATAAACCGATTGTGGGGCCAGAACTGGTTACCCGGGTGGTGAATCGGTTAGAACGGCGACATGCCCTGCAAAGACTTGCAGAGACGGATGATTTGACAGGCTTGTTCAATCAACGTAGAGCGACTCAGGATCTGAATCGCTTGATCCAGTTGGCCAACCGTCAGGAAAAGCCGCTTTGTTTGGCAATTCTGGACTTAGACAACTTCAAGCAGATCAATGATCAGTATGGTCACGAGGCGGGAGATGTTGTTTTGAGGCGCCTGGGAGAACTCTTAAAGCAGACCTTTCGCAAGGAAGATGTGTTGGCTCGTTGGGGCGGGGAAGAATTTGTTGTGGCCCTATATGACACCACTGCCGAGCTGGGGCTAGAGCTCCTGAAATACGTATTAGATCTCTGGCGTCAGCGGCGGTTTACCGATGCTTATAATCATCAGTTTTTCGTCAGTTTTAGCGCTGGGTTGGCCGAGTATCCCCAGGATGGCGATGACTGGCAAGCCCTGTTTCGAGCCGCTGATATGACGCTGTATCATGCGAAAGCCAATGGTCGGGGGCAAGTGTTGCGATCGCGCCCCCTCATCTCCGCAGGTTAACCCAATGTCAAAACGGATCTTGGTGATTGATGATGAAGACGGCATCCGTGAACTGGTCAAAATAGTTCTGCAGGCCAGTGCTGGATGGGAAGTGTTGACAGCCGCTTCGGGGGAGGAAGGGTTAGTAGCGGCGGAAGCTGAGCAACCTGACGCCGTTTTGCTAGACATGAGGATGCCGGACTTCGATGGTCAGGCTACTTTAGGGCAATTACAAGCCAATGGAGCCACACGGCGCATCCCAACTATTTTGTTGACGGCGGCGGAAAATCCAGATCCACAACAACCCTTGAGCGATTTGGAGGTCGCTGGGTTAATTACAAAGCCCTTCGAGGCCATCAGACTAGCGGAGCAAATCCGAGAGATTCTTCATTGGTAAGAACAATCGGTGTACGCAGATCTCGACTCCGATTGCGAATTCGCCGATCTGGCCCCCTAACCCCCCAATTCTGGGGGGATCAGAGTTCAAAGTCCCCTAGAATTGATGCTGCTGGCGAATTATTTCGTAATATCGCGAGAACGGCTGAAGGTCCCCTAAATCCCTCAACTTTGGGGGACTTTGAGGATATGCCCCCCCAGAATTGGGGGCTGGGGGGCCTCAAAAAAACCCCACTTCGGCGCCAATATTTCCAAGTGTAAAATTAGCCAGTAGCATCAGAATTGGGGGATTTAGGGGGCTGAAATGACTCCGGCTCCGACTTGTGTGTACACGGCAGGTCAACCAGGAGGGCATAGTTCGATCATTTGGATAAAGCTGATTTTTTTAGTGGTCTCACGGATGGCGATACCGTTTGGATAAGCTTGATAATTTGCTCGTAGAGACGGTGCATGCAACGTCTCTAAGTATCACTGGAACCTGCAAAAATGGTTGGTCGAACCGTATTGTCGTGAATCAGCCTGATAACCTGCTTGAGTGGTTTCACGGATGGACTTGATAGCCTTTTGAGTGGTCTTACGGATGTGCTTCATAATCTGCTAATACAGAATGATGTAATTGTGAACTTGAATTGGAGGGGTTTCACTCGTTTTCAGTGGTTCTGGGCGATTCTTTGTTAACCCTATTTCTTAGGGTGTTATCATCACGCATTTGCCTATTGAGGGTATCTACTTAAGCCGGGAAAGCTTGACGCAGAAAGGGATATAGGAGTGAATAGCGAGGAGTGAGTCTAGCACTAGATTCGGCGTTGCTTAATACCGGAATGAACCGCCCTCATCCCCAACCCTTCTCCCCTAGGGAGAAGGGAGCCGGAAATCAAAGTCCCTCTCCTTAGGGAGCTACCGTGTACACAGATCTCGGCTTCGATTGCGAATTCATCGATCTGGCCCCCCTAACCCCCCAATTCTGGGGGGGATCAGAGTTCAAAGTCCCCCAGAATTGGGGGATTTAGGGGGCCGAAATAACTCCGACTCCAACTTGTGTGTACACGGTAGCCTTAGGGAGAGGGATTTAGGGTGAGGGCAATTGAGGGTGAGGGCGATTGAGGCAATATCATGAACCCGTTCATCTCTCGGTTCAGCAACGCCGATATGTCGTATTGGTTAATCGAGGTGAATCGTTAACCTATATTGTGCTTTCTCAAACTCTTAACAATTAGATGTGAATATTCCACCCTCGTAGATAGGAAGAAACACCGGATAAAACATACTTATCGATTAGTTTCTGATGACAAAAACGATCGCTTTTGCAAATCTTAAGGGAGGAACTGGAAAAACATCGACTTGTGTGAATACGGCTGGTTGCTTGGCTCAAATTAATCATGATGTAAGGGTATTGGTGGTGGATTTTGATCCTCAAGCAAACGCCACATGTGCATTAGGCATTGATCTAACCACCCTAAATCATTCAATTTATGATTCGGTCCTAGAGCAGTGTGAAGGCTACCAGGGCGTTCCCCTGCTGCGAACAATTCTGAAAACCGATGTGGAAAACCTGCATGTGGCTCCGTCAGAATTGGATTTGAGTTCAGCCCCCATAGTGATGCAGAAGACTTCGGACAGAGTGGGTATCTTGAACCGCATCCTGGAGCCAGTTAAACCATTTTATGACTACATCTTGATTGATGTCCTCTCAGATGCAGGGCTACTGTTTTTCAATAGTCTACGGGCGGCGGATCAGGTAGTTGTTCCTCTGGATCCCAGTATGTTTTCTCTGCAAGCCCTAGAAAATCTAAAATTATGTTGCCATGATCTTAAACAAATG
>JAKSDM010001328.1 GCA_022360135.1 Pseudanabaenales cyanobacterium
AATTTTGAGGCAAAGTATCATATCCAGTATTCTTAATCCAAAAACAGCACTGTTTTTTCTGGCGTTTTTACCCCAATTTGTTGATGTGACTGCTGGTAATGTTCAATTCCAGATGCTCATTTTAGGTGCAGTTTTCATGTCGCTTGGAATGTTGACCTACTTCCCGCTTGCTTACTTTTCTGGAGTCCTGGGGAGATGGATTCAAAGCCATCAAGCCATTGCAGACAGAGTCCGTTGGATTATAGGAAGTATTTTTATTGGGCTTGGAATACGCGCTGCACTTCCCGAGAAGTCTTTATGAACAATTATGCAATCCGAATCTAAATTTCCAGACCAATCCTTAGCCTGACCGGATTTCAATGCACGAATTCTGCAATTTGAATGCATATCAGCTGACGAAAGACGTTTATTTTCAAGACGTTTATTTTCAAAGGACCCGAAACAGTCTTCTATGATGAGGAAGATAACCCGCTGGTTAACCCTCTATGCCCAAATGGTTTAACACTGCTGGTCCCTGTCAGGCCGATATTCACTATATGCTCCCGCCCCTGGCGCGGCTACCCCAAGTAGATCGGCTGATTGAGCAACGCGGTTACTTTGTCATTCATGCCCCCCGGCAAACGGGTAAAACCACGGCTATGCTGGCCCTGGCCCAGCAACTAACCGCTAGCGGTAAATACACTGCCGTAATGGTATCGGTAGAAGTCGGCGCAGCTTTTCCTCATGACCCAGGGGCGGCGGAAGCCGCCATTCTCGACGACTGGAGGAATGCAGCCAAATTTCGACTGCCGCCCGAACTGCAGCCTCCTCTATGGCCTAAAACAGCAGCAGGGCAGGGCATTGGGGCCGCATTAAGTGGATGGGCGCAGCATTCCTCTCGTCCTCTGGTGGTTTTTATCGATGAAATTGATGCGCTCAAAGACGAGACTCTGATCGCTGTCCTCCGGCAATTGCGTTCGGGCTATCCCAATCGACCTCAGGGGTTTCCCCAGGCGCTGGCGTTGATTGGGCTGCGAGATGTGCGGGACTACAAAGTCGCCTCTGGCGGCAGTCGTCGTCTGAATACCTCAAGTCCTTTCAATATCAAAATTAAGTCTCTGACCCTCAGGAACTTTACTGCCGAAGAAGTCGCCCAATTGTACAAACAACATACCCTTGACAGGGGACAAGTCTTTGCGGAAAAAGCAGTCCAACGAGCATTTATGTTAACTCAGGGCCAGCCCTGGCTGGTCAATGCCTTAGCGAAAGAAATTGTTGAAGAGTTAGTGGCCAATCCCACTCAAGCCATTACCGCAGACCATATTGAGACTGCAAAAGAAATTTTGATTCAACGGCAAGATACGCATCTGGATAGCTTAGCCAGTATTCTGCGAGAAGACCGAGTAAAGGCTGTGATCGAACCGATACTGGCGGGTCAGGAGCTAGGAGATATTCCCCATGATGACCGTCAGTTTTTGGTGGATTTAGGATTAGTGTCACGCAGTTCTGCCGGAGGACTAACCCCAGCGAATCCAATTTACCGCGAGGTGCTTCCCAGGGTTTTAGCCAGTGGAGCCCAGGATAGCTTGCCTGCGATTCGCCCTAGTTGGCTTACTCCGCAAGGCAAACTCGATCCAGAACAGCTGCTACAGGCGTTTCTAAGCTTTTGGCGACAGCATGGGGAACCGTTGCTAAAAAGTGTGCCTTATCATGAGATTGCGCCGCATCTGGTGCTAATGGCGTTTTTACATCGGGTGGTGAATGGGGGCGGCGTCCTGGATCGAGAATACGCCATCGGGTCTGACCGGATGGACCTCTGTTTGCGCTACGGGGAGGTGACGTTGGGAATGGAGCTAAAGGTGTGGCGCGAGGGCCGTCCGGACCCGATCAAAGCTGGATTGGAGCAGTTAGACCGCTATCTGGCTGGATTAGGATTGGATATTGGCTGGCTGGTGATTTTTGACCAGCGCCAGGGACTGCCGCCGATTGCGGAGCGTACTATTGTAGAACAGGCCAAAACAAAACGCGATCGCTCGGTGGTTGTGGTTCGTGGGTAACGTGGGGATCTCGATCGCGTTATTGACCCAGCGTACAATAAAAGCAACCTCAGCTTTAGCTTAGTCATGGTAGACACCCAACATCCAAAGTTTCGCATCAGCCCCAATCATCTGAAGCCGATGAAAATGGTGTGATTTGCAGTTTAGCGTTTCCAGGGCTCTAGCTAGATATTTCAGCTATGCTGGAGGGAAATATGCCGAAGGTTCTTGCAGGGCTACAGCAGGGATTAATTTCTAACGCGCATCAGGATTTCGTTGAAAAATTAGCAGTTCAGCTAGAGCGAGGTTTGCCAGTGATCTGACAGACTAGCGTCTGATTTGAGACTGATGCAAGATCGGAGCCCAATCCAAGTGAGTAGCGCCATGGGATCTTGCTTCTCTTTTTGTAACAACTCGCGTACTTCCCCAGACATCTAGCTTGAAAAGGAGTAGAAGGTTTAATTTTCAGGCCTTCCGGGTGTGCCTCAAAGCTGTCCGTCACCTCGGTTTGCAGTCGGCTGGCCGAGGTTTTCTTGTCGGTTGGCCCCTATCTGGCCGCTTTCAAGAGCTTAGTCAGTACATCTATTGTCTTACCGGAAAGCTCTATGGGTAAGTTTCCCGCCGCTAAATTCACATCTCGTTGAGGAAAAGGGATCTCAATATTATGTTTGCGTAGGGAGGCTTCGATCGCAAAGTTCAGATTGCTTTTGATCACGGGTTGCTTGCCAGGCTCGTTGATCCAGACCAACAACTCAAACTCCAAGGCGCTGTCGCCAAATCTGCTGAATAATACCTGGGGCGCCGGGGTAGATAAAATGTCGCCATCTGTTTGGGTTGCTTCTAGGAGCGCCTGCTTTACCATTTCCGGGTCTGACTGATAGTCCACCCCCACCGGGAGACGAATGCGAGAAATCGGATTGCGGTGGCTCCAGTTGATCACTTCCTGCTCCAAAAACCGAGAATTGGGCACGATGATGGAAACCTGATCCAAGGTCCTGATTTCGGTGCTGCGGGCGCCGATGCGCTCCACAGTGCCCATGAACTGGCCAAATTCAATAAACTCCCCCACTTGGATAGAGCGTTCAAACACTAGCACTAGCCCGCTGCTAAAGTCTTTAGCAATGTTTTGCAAGCCTAAGCCAATCCCAATCCCCAGGGCGCTAGCCAGTAATGTCAGGGAACTGAGATCTAACCCCCAGACCTGCAAGATGACGATAGCGCCGATAGAAATTAGACTGTACTTGGTCAGGATGGCGACGGCTTCCTGAGCGCCTCGGTTAATCCGGGTGATTTGGAGGACGCGCGATCGCAGCAAATTTGTCA
>JAKSDM010000374.1 GCA_022360135.1 Pseudanabaenales cyanobacterium
CAGTCGATTCCAAATAGACGTTGAGTTTCTTGAGGATTCTGATCAATATAATCTGATATAAAGCTCATGTTGGTAGAACACACAAAAGGTATTTTTCATCTCCACCTTATAACAGAATTTCTATTTTGGAGATGTCTATTTCTTCACTCCTGCCGCCTCTCTTCCAAATTAAAAAATCCCATGCTATAGTACATAGGTACTGATGGGGACAAAGTAACCCATCTGGAAGTGGAGATATACCTATGGCCACAGCTACCCGACAAAGACGAACCGTTAAAAGCCAAGCCGCATCTACAACTCGATCGCTAGCGCTGGATGCAGGCAACTATGACCTCAAGTTTTATGATGGCGAAGGTCATCCCAAGGCAATTCGATCAGTGCGGTTCCAATTGCCCCAGGGGCGAGACGCAGTGCGCTACTCAGACGCCTCACCGTTGATTGAACTGCCCAATGGCCTACGATACCATTTTGGCGCCCAAGCCTATAAATACAGAAGACAGCAACAAACCGTTATCGAAAACAAAGTTGAGTTGTCGCGACTGCATCTCTATGCCTGTCTAGAACCGATTAATGGGGTGGTTTCAGAATTTCCGCTGAGCCTGTTTATTTCAACCCCGGATCCAGCTAGAAATGAAGAATCCATCAAAGACCAGTTGTTAGGTCTACACGAGTTCAAACGCAATGATATTGAATTTCGGGTCAAAGTTGAACACGTGGAGGTTGAGCGGGAGGGCATGGGGGCCTATCATTACGCCAAATACCAGGGTCATATCCCCAGCAGTGGATACACCATCATTGTTGACATTGGCGGCGGCACCTGGCTAACTCGCCTGGTGGACGCCGAAGGGGAAGTGATTGACGAAAATGTCATGGACCGGGGCGGCACTTATGAATTGGCGGCTTCCATCAGCTTTGACAAACGCTTAACCAATGCATTGGGCACCACATCCGATCCGAGCGTTGTCATGGATGGCTTCCGGATCGATCATGTCTATGCCGATACGGGTTTATCCTGGGCCTCTTGGCTGGACGAACATTTAGATCCCTGGTTCAAGGGCATTTTTCAAACCGTCAAAGCCCAATATACCCCCTACATGGCCCGAGTCACCCGATTTTTAGTTACCGGAGGCGGGTCTCACCTGATTGCTGAACGACTGGCGGGCCGCAAGTTATTCGCAGTAATGGGCGACCCCCAATTTGCTAATGTGCGCGGTTTGTTCCTTCTATCTACTGATACGCAACTATGCATGACAACAAAATAAGACTCAGTCGAGATGTTTTGGACAAGGCTGAGTTGATTGCCGCCGAGTGGGGTCTAAAAAACGCCCGGGCTGCAGTAGAAGCGGTATTTCGCTGCTATTCAGATGACTATCTGTCTAGACACAGAACGGGGGGTGCGCCCCCTACCCACCTTTACAGTGCTGCAAACGCCGCCATCCAAACAGACGCCGCCAGACCCGTCAGCCCACCTTCCCAGTGTGAGGCCTTAAATGCCTTAGATGAGTTACTAGCGATGTAGTGTAAACAGGATTGGTGATTAACTATAGCAATTCTCACTTGGGTTGAATACATCTCATGAGGACGGGGTATGGGGTGTAGGGTGTAGTCAATGCAATTGAGAACCGCTATATTATTGAGTTGTGGATAGGGGGATTGGGTAGGGAATAGAGAGGAGGCGGTGGGCAGGGAATCAGAAAGCCACTCTGTATTGATGCTGCTGGCGAATTATTTCGTAACATTGTGAGAATGGCTGAAGGCCCCCCATCCCCCAATTCTGGGGGAGCAGATCCTCAAAGTCCCCCAGAATTGGGGGATGGGGGGCCTCAAAGTCCCCTCACTTCGGCGCCAATATTTCCAAGTGTTAAATTCGCCAGCAGTATCTGTATTGGGCAGCCGTCGCATCCCTTGTCTACCGTCTACCGTTTACCCCCTACTCCCTACTGATGAATATTCCGAATAATCCAATAGCTGACGGATAGGGAGAGGATGGCGATCGCCAGTCCAATCAAACTGACGCCAGAAATACTCTTGAGATCCAGAATAATGATTTTTCGGGCGACGGCGATTAGGGATGTCACAATCACCAATTCTACCTGCACCACATGTTTCTTCAAATAGGCAGTAATGTTTTCTAGAATTTCCAGGGCGATCAAGATGCTGAGGAACAAACCGAATATATCCTGCAAGGAGGTCTTCAAGAAGCCGTCGTAAGGGGATGAAAACATGACCCGGATGAGGAAAATACCCAAATCAACCACGGTCACCAGAATAACCGTCACCATGGCAATGGATAGGGTCTTAGAGACCAGGCTTTCAACGCTCCCAAGCCAGGCCAAAAAGTTTTCATCCCGCATGGTTCTTTTTAATCTTCTGGCCAGGGGTTTTCGCCAATTCATGACACCTTATCCTGATTCAACCTGGTGGTAATGCTGTGAGGATAGTCGATTCTGTAGGTTGACGTAAAGTTTTCGAAGATACTTGGGGGGAAATCTCACCCACCTCTGGATGCTGGACAGTCAGAGGTATAATTAGGACGGCGCAGGCTCTCAGCTCTGGTTCTAAGGAGATCGGGCAA
>JAKSDM010000529.1 GCA_022360135.1 Pseudanabaenales cyanobacterium
AAGGCGTCTTTATAGCACTGAACCTGACAATGTTGATCGGCGATCGCTTTTTCTAAGCAGCCTTGCCCTCGATACCGCCAGCCCTGTGCTGTGGCGATCGCTTGTAAATCTTGTTCGGTAATGCTGGCAACCAGAGCGGCCCTAAACTGCATAGGGTGTATGTTGGTAATTACTTCACAAAGCTGAAGTTGTAACGCCAAATTATTCAGCGCTTCAGGCAGACGACTGCCGGGCAGCAAAGCAATCATGGAAACATCCGGCTGGAGTTGCAGGTCTTTTCCTGTCGGCTCCAGGACATCCATGATCGGATACCCAGAAAATATCGCCTTTTTGAGGCCCCGCTGTTGCAAATCTTTAGCCGTGAAGGCGTCTCGGGTAAAGATCTGAAGGCAACGGTGCGATCTCAAGCATCGCTCTGTGACCCAAGGGAGTCGCAATCGACCTTCGTAATAGCTGGAGGTAGAAACAATAAAAGCAGTATAGGGACGCCCCGTTAGCTGAGCAAACACAATCGGCACAATATCTCCAGCCGCAAAAATGAGGTCGCACTGGCGGCTATAACGGCGCACCGCTTGGAGTTGTCGCCAGGTCAACCCAATCAATCCAGAAAATAAATCCTGGATCAGATTAAGCGGGTTGGTATAAACAATACCGCCAGATGGCATCGTTTGGGTCGGGCCGATAATCGGGATCTCCAGGCGACGATAGGCATTGCCTGCTCCCACCAGCGGCATTGCCGCCACCGTGATCTCAAACTCAGTCTGGACTAGTGCTTGTAAAACCAAACTGGCGTTGAGGTCTTCCCCATGCCCATTGCTCAGGAACAGGACTTGCTTCATGATCGTATTGTCTCAACTGAAAAGGATAGAGATTCTCAATTGGCCGCACTATACCTCAGCTAAGACAGGCTGTAAGGTGTGGAGCATAGAAGTAGTCATCCATGCCCGGGCAAACTGCTGTAATCGCCTTGGGATGCTAACGACACCCCACGACTGAAACCGTGTAGGTATTTCCCTCAGCTTGCGTTCCCCCCACTCGAACGTTGATCTGAAAGGGTTCATCACCTGAGCGGGAGGAGGCTCTGATGCGCAAAGGTTGGCCTTCAGTCAGCACTGCATTTCTCACAGTGTAAGATTGATCAACGCTGTCATCGCTATATTTGAGGTTCACATCGATATCATAGGTGTCGCCTTCTAAGGGCAGGATGGTTGCGACAAAGTAGCGAAAATTGTTCCCCCCCGGAACAGCGAAATCTGTATGCCAGTTGCTGCGAATAAACAGCACACCGAAGGTTGAAACGGTTTTGGTCACCTCTGTTTCCCCACTCCCTACGTCTTCTAGGGACCGACAAGTTTGCGCCTGGGTCGATGATCCCAGCCCCATAATCACTGTGGTAATACCCAAGGCAACGGTATGGGCAAAATAGCGGTGCAAGGATCGAATAGGCGACTGGGTGATTTTCATTGTGGGGCTCCAGATTGAAATAGTGGATTTTAAATACTTGGGGTTAAACGGGCATATAACTATCCTCTCCTGAAGTCTGGAT
>JAKSDM010000350.1 GCA_022360135.1 Pseudanabaenales cyanobacterium
AGGTCAGGGATCTGGGCGGCGACTTTTGCTTAAAGTCAGCGTCATTCCGCGCAACTAAGGAATTAACTTATAGTAGTTTCCATTTGCATTGACTAAACCTTATACCCTATACTCTGCCTTCACTAAGATGTAGTCCATACCTGTAAAAATCGCTATAAACCGGGACCTACTCCTTGGGTGAGGTGTGTACCGTCTCAATGTTTTGCTCCCTGAAGCGCCTCATACTTAGTTTTTTCAGAGAAAATCTAGCCTCCGCTCAGGGAAAACTCATTTAAAGCCCGTTTAAGGATACTTTAATCGAGGGGTAAGGGTAAGGTAGCCAATTGTCTTACCAAGTTTTCGAGAGTCCATGCTACCTTCGAGTGTCAAAGCAAAGTTTAAGCGAGGATCCCAGTGACGTACTTAGAAGCCGTTGCCGATTTTTACACCGAAGTTGCAGAAACCCCCGAAGTGGGATTGTGTTGTGTTCAGAGTAGTCCTCTCCAGCTCCCTGGACTGAAGATTCCGGCCCAAATGCAGGAAATGAATTATGGCTGCGGAACCACAGTTCACCCAGCTGAACTTTCAGGAGAGCCAACCGTTCTGTACGTTGGCATTGGGGGTGGTTTAGAAGCCTTACAGTTTGCCTATTTCTCCCGCAGACTGGGGGCGATTGTGGCTGTCGATCCAGTCGCCTCAATGCGTCAGGCGGCAGCCCGTAACTTGTCGATCGCCGCCCAGGAAAACCCTTGGTTTGATCCCAGCTTTGTCATTATTAAGGCTGGCGACGCCTTCGCTCTACCCGTTCCAGACGACTCTGTAGACGTAGTGGCTCAGAATTGTCTGTTTAATATTTTTGAACCAGCAGATTTATCCAAAGCGTTGCAGGAAGCCTATCGGGTGTTAAAACCCGGCGGCCGTTTAGTGATGAGCGATCCGATCGCTACCCGCTCGATTCCGCTTCATCTGCAACAGGATGAGCGGTTGCGGGCGATGTGCCTCTCCGGAGCCCTCACCTATGAGCAGTACATTCAGCGGATTGTCAGGGCAGGCTTTGGCCAGGTGGAAGTTCGAGCTCGTCGGCCCTATCGAC
>JAKSDM010001395.1 GCA_022360135.1 Pseudanabaenales cyanobacterium
TCATCAAGAGAGGTGATATCGTTTGTCAGATATCCTTTCTTCTTGTAGAAATCGTCGAATTTGTATTCGGCTTTCAGACCTGGCAGGGCTCCCCCAATCACATTCTCAGGAAGCTGGTCGGTCGTTTCAATGAATAGGTTAATAGTGACATCATCGGCCAGATAATTCGACCAATACATGCCCGCCATCTCAAAGCCCAGCATCTGTTCTAGAGATGTGCCTGGGGCGTAGGTGAAGTTGAAGTTCACCGCCTGAGCCGGAAGCTTATCCCCAATGAAGGCGACAAAGGCGATCGCGGCTGACCAACACCATTTACGCGGTTTATGCGTAAATATTGTTGGAGCGTTTGTAGCTTTAGTAGTCATACCCTCATAATTTGTATTAATTAATACACATCTCCTGTAAGCATTCTCACGAAATAGGCATCATAAACACATGCATGTTTACAAGGATTTTCGGATAAATTTTCTGCTAATTAGTCGTAAATAAGTCAGTAATAATACTGATAAGTTTGAGGCTATTGAGATAGGAGCTCTGGATAGAGCATCATCTTAATCACTTAGTCCTCGTTTCTGCGATCGCCCCGCCGTCGCCGCCATGAACCAATGCCTAGCCAACTCAAGCCCAGTAGCCCCACAACTGAAGTAGGTTCAGGGACTGGAGCGGCTGTTGTTTGAATCTGCTGCATTTGTGCATCCGTTGTTGACATATCCACTGTTTGCCAGAATATGTTTTGCCAAAAGCCGTCTTGGGTCAGTGCGTCGGTTGCTTGCCAGTAACCGCTCCAACCCCACCAGTAGCCACTCCAGCCCCACTCATAAACTTTGCTGCTTGTGATCATGTCTTGCAGCAGCTCGCTCCGTTGATCAAACTCGCCATCGTCAGTATTCAGCCAATCTGGGGCTAAGAGGAGAGCAGCGGCAGTGGGGTTAGCGTCCATCCACTCCAGCGTTACACCCATCTTCTGCGCCAGTTGTTCCTTGGCCAAGGTATTTAAACCCGCTAAATCGATTGTTGTGGATGGCGAGAGGTCCCAACCAATCACATCCAACGCCAGTTTGTCTAGGTCAGATATAGTGCGCCGTTGTCCCGTCTTAAGGGTGGGATTCATGATGCCGAGGGGATTGTCTTGCTGCCGCCAGTGACTTGCCTGATAGCCGTCTGCGCCTAAGGTGACGGCCTCGCCAGTGGCGAAGTCGGCCAAGTTTGTGGCGCAGCCATCAATAGAGAAAAACCGATTACCGCCACTGATAGTCAAATCTGGAACGCCGCCATAGTTGCTGACACTCTTATCCGATAGTCGAAATAGATCAAGCAAGGTGGCGTACTTCGTATCTTGCTGTTTGATTTCTTTTTGCGTTGGGTCGTTTTCCTGCGCCACACCTGGCCAGGTCGGATTATCCAGACCGCTGACAAATCCTAAGGTATGCCCCACCTCATGCAACGCAACGCTGAAGAAGTCTAGGCTATCATCCGGCACATCAGCATCAAGAATATCATAGTTCCAGCCCACTGGCATGTCAGTTAGATTCCGCATGAGAATATAACCATCTAACCCAGGATCATCGCCATCGAGCATGCCCAAGGCTTTGGCGTTGGCTCGGGTAACGTTGATCTTTCTAATCGACTTTACCTTTTCTCTCGTAGGGTTTCTCTTGTTCAACAAAGCATAAAACCCTCTCCCATTTTTAGTCTGGATATGTTCAAAAGCGATTTGGTCATCGTGAGAGGTAATATCGTTTGCCAAATATTCTTTCTTTTTGTAGAACCTTTTAACTTTGTATCCAGTCTCCAGTCCTGGTAAGGCTCCCCCAATGACATTTTCTGGCAGCAGATCGGTCGTCTCAATGAATAGATTGATGGTGACGTCATCGGCCAGATAATTCGCCCAATACATGCCCGCCATCTCAAAGCCGAGCATCTGCTCTAAAGATGTTCCTGGCGCATAGGTGAAGTTGAAGTTCGCCGCCTGAGCGGGAAGTTTACTACCAAGAAAGGCGGCAAAGGCGATCGCAGCTGACCAACACCATTTACGGGGTTTAATCGAAAATACCCCTGAAACGGTTGTCGCTTTAGTCGTTGAAGCTTTAGCAGTCATATCTGAATTAATACATAATAATTTATACCTAAATTTATAGGCATTATCACGAAATAAACACTATGAGCACATGGGTATTTGTGAGGGTTTCTGGATAAAATTTCGACTAAATTAGTGATTATCAAGTAAGTGATAACACGGGTGAACTTAACCCTGTCGAGACAGACACCGAGAGAGTATCCACTCAATACTGTTCGGATAACAATTTTTGGAACCCCCAACGATACGTAGAGACGTTGCATGCAACGTCTCTACGAGTAAATTATCGGGCTTATCCGAACAATATTGAGTATCCTCTTTGTCGCCCCATAGTGAAGGGAGTTATCAATCACTCAGTCTTCGTTTCTGCGATCGCCCCGTCGCCATGATCCAA
>JAKSDM010001625.1 GCA_022360135.1 Pseudanabaenales cyanobacterium
AGCTGGACTCATCCTGATAGTGCTGGCGGGAACTTATTTGCTTGCGCCTACCTGGGCGGGAATCATCAGCGGCAGCCTCTGGGGAATGTTGATCATACTTCCGTGCCTTGGCTTAGCTTGGGTAAACCGACTCGTTGCTCAGGAACGATATGGTCAAGCCTGTCAACTGGCTGCCTGCTTACGCTGGTTACATCCAGCTGATGGCCTGCTTGAATATCCCGAGTTCCTACATGCATTAGATGTTGGACATCAGGGTCATATTGAGGAGGCGCTCCAGATCTTCAGGCGTTGTCGAAAAAACCCCTCGATCGGACGACTAGCGACTGCTTTAATGTATCGCCTGGAAGGTCGTTGGGATGAATTATTGATATGGATGCAGAATAATTTTTCGGAAAAGACCTTATTCGATAACACTTCACTAGGCGTTCACTATCTACGAGCACTGGGAGAAACTGGAGATTTGAATGGCTTACTTCAAATGTTAGAGCACTTTAAAGGCAAATCAGAACGGCAATTGAATCCCTCCACACTCAATCTAGTCCGCATGTTTGCGCTTGCATTTTGTGGTCAAGTTGAATCGGTGCAAAGGCTATTCAAGGGTCCTCTGGCTGGCTACTCACAAAACATCCGACGGTTTTGGCAGGCAACCGCTGAATTGGCGGCAGGCAACGAGTCCGTTGCCCGGAAACAGCTAATAGGGTTGCGAGAACAGGTTGACGCGGCTCGACGAAATGCTATCAACTGGCGTTTATCTCAGCCTCAGGTCAATCCCAAGCAGACACTCACCGAAGCCTCAAGGCAGAAGCTTTACCGCATGGAAATTACCATCCAGCAAGAAGCTCGATACGACTTAAGCAAGGGAGTCTTGTCTCGAAAAGCATATGCCGCTTGGGGGTTGATTGGCGTAAATGGGTTGATATTTGTTCTGGAAGTTTTGTCAGGCGGCAGCCAGGATCTGGCGAACCTGTATCGTCTTGGAGGCCTGGTCCCAGAAAATGTTTTAGCCGGAGAGTGGTGGCGGTTACTGAGTTCAATCTTCCTACACGCTGGCTTTTCGCATCTCTTGCTGAACATGCTGGCGCTTTACTTCCTTGGCGCGTTTGTAGAATCTACATTTGGCGCTGGAAGATTGCTGTTGGCGTACTTTTTTAGTGGAGTCGGCTCAATGCTAACCATTACTATCCTTGCGATCATAATGCATGCTCCTGATCAACTTGTAGTTGGCGCCTCTGGCGCCATTATGGGATTGCTGGGTGTGATTGGAGCAAACCTCTTAGACGGTTGGCGTCGGGAGAGATCCCAAATTGCTGTTAAACGTTTGCAATTTATCTTCTGGGTGGTTGGATTTCAAGTTGTCTTTGATCTGGCAACTCCTGAAGTTAGCCTTTTAGGACACATTGCTGGCTTGATTTGGGGTTTCCTGACGGGTAGCTTCCTAGTAACCAGACTTCATGAAAAAGGCGAAAAAAGTTTGACCCATGAGGCGTATGACTGATCTACTCATGGAGACATTACAGACAACGTCTCTACTTCTCGTTGAGATCTGCACAAATTGTTAGCCGAACAGTATTGGGGTTGGGGAAATATCTAGCAGGAAATGAGGCTTATTAGACCATAAACGAATCAAATATGCACGAATAAGCAGACAATCTGCACACTCAGATCAAAATAGTGGATAAGATCGCCCAACTTCACCACAATTGGCGAACGATGAGCAATCCAGCTAGCCTCTCGAACGGAGATCGCCCTCAAGGATGAATCAACCAGCCATCGAGAATGATGCAATTTGGTTAAAACAGCCCTAGTCCATCAGGCAAGAGAGCCCACTTCACGCTTAATAAATACCGTGATAAATACCGTGAAATCACCGTTAAATTCAACTGTGGGTATTGATTGGGCAATTTGGCTGAAGGATTTCCCCCTATAAAGACCCTAGTATTGGATTGTAAGGGATTAACCCGTTGTTGGGCGCACTACCTGCGTAATGATTGCAACC
>JAKSDM010000003.1 GCA_022360135.1 Pseudanabaenales cyanobacterium
AAGAAAAGCAGGGCGATCCAAAATAGTCGCTTTTTGATCAGGGTGATTAAGGGTTGATGCATAAGGGGTTGCCAGAGTCTTACTCTAAAGATTCAGGATTAGATAAGACATTGAATGGAAACCTAGAACAAGTCTAGATCAGTCACCGCTCCCTGACTGCTGGAGGATACTAGCTTAGCGTATTTGGCCAAAATGCCCTTCGTGTAACGAGGCTTAGGCGGCTGCCAGCTAGCTTGACGACGCTCTAATTCCTGATCTGACAAATTCAGCTGCAATAGACGGGCATCGGCGTCGATGGTGATGGAGTCCCCGGCTTGAATCAGCGCGATGGCGCCGCCGACAGCGGCCTCAGGGGCGACATGCCCCACCACCATGCCGTAGGTGCCGCCAGAGAACCGACCATCCGTAATCAGGCCAACCGAGTCACCCAGCCCGGCCCCGATGATAGCTGAGGTGGGCGCCAGCATTTCCCGCATACCCGGCCCCCCCTTAGGTCCCTCGTAGCGCACTACAATCACATCCCCGGCTTCAATCTGGCCAGCTAGAATCGCCTTCAGGCATTCTTCCTCAGACTCAAAGACACGGGCTGGGCCAGTGATTTGGCGTTTTTTTATCCCGGTTAGCTTAGCCACAGCCCCTTCAGTCGCCAGGTTGCCCTTGAGAATACCCAGATGACCTTGGGGGTAGAGGGGATGATGGAAGGGTCGGATGACGGCTTGATCGGATCGCGGTTCGGTCGCCACCTCGGCCAAGACTTCCGCAATCGTCTGTCCGGTAATGGTCAGAGCGTCGCCATGCAGTAACCCATTCACCAGCAGGATTTTCATCACCTGAGGAATGCCGCCTGCCTGGTGTAAATCAGTGGCGACGTATCGGCCCGAGGGTTTGAGGTCGCATAGGACCGGAACCCGCGCTCGGATAGGTTCAAAATCTTCAAGGGTGAGGGCAACCCCCATGGCGTGGGCGATCGCCAGCAGATGCAGCACCGCATTGGTTGATCCCCCCACCGCCATAATCACCGCGATCGCATTCTCAAAAGCTTTACGGGTCAGGATTTGACTGGGTAGAATCTGCTGTTTGATCGCTTTCACCAAGGCAAAGGCGGACTTCTCCGCACTCTCCGCCTTCTCCGCATCCTCCGCCGCCATAGTGGAGGAATACATCAAGCTCATGCCCATCGCTTCAAATGCAGAGGACATGGTATTAGCGGTATACATGCCGCCACAGGAGCCAGCGCCCGGACAAGCTCGGCGTTCAACTTCCAGCAATTCAGCCTGATCGATTTTGCCGGCGCTGTATTGTCCAACCGCCTCAAAAGCGCTCACCACCGTTAGATCTTGACCGTTATAACGCCCTGGCTTGATGGTGCCGCCGTAGACAAAAATAGCGGGAATGTTCATGCGGGCGATCGCGATCATCGCCCCTGGCATATTCTTATCACAGCCGCCGAGCGCCAATACACCATCCATACTTTGTCCCATACAGGTAGTTTCAATGGAGTCTGCAATCACCTCTCGGGACACTAGAGAATATTTCATCCCCTCCGTACCCATTGAGATGCCGTCACTGATAGTGATGGTGCCGAAGGTTTGGGGCATTGAGCCTGCTGTACGCAAGGCTGCTTCTGCACGCTGAGCCAATCCATTTAATCCCACATTGCAGGGAGTAATCGTGCTATATCCATTAGCAAGCCCCACAATGGGCTTGGTAAAGTCCTCATCACCAAAACCGACAGCTCTCAACATGGATCGGTTTGGAGTTCTTTGAACGCCTTGGGTTACAACCTGGCTTTTGAGGTTATTGGGCATATCTCTAAATTCTTGTCCTCTCTATACCCTAGCTAATCACGAAATCAACGAGACTTCGATAAACTTGAATGAAGCCTGTGTCTGGCGGATGGTGGTCAAGCCGCCAGACATTTTAATTTACTCGTTAAACATTGGCATTAGGTAGACAATAGACAGTAAATGGCAGTCAGAGAGGGGAATATTCGCCGCCGCTCAATAGGCGTCTACCTGACTTTTGAATATTTTTTAACGCCTAGTTTGATCAAATTGCTTGTAGAAGTTGATGATTGCATGGCAAAATCGGTTTTTCCTAGCGTTAAGCGAAAACTAAAGATTTCCAGCTATACCCAATCGGTCAAGTTATAACCAATACAGTTTGACAAGATTCAAAGTCCCTCAATTCTGGGTATGGTGTACATACATCTCCAGACCTCCTGCAAATCCACTGATCCAGCCCCCTACTCCCCCAGGTCTGATGCTACTGGCGAATTATTTCGCACTATCAGTGAGAACTGCTGGAAGCCCCCTCAATCCCCCAATGCTGGGGGACTTTGAGTGTCTGCCCCTCAGCATCGGGGCGGGGAGGGAGAAGAAATTGACTTAAATTCCCGCCTCGGCAGGGTGGAGAGATTCAGAGTTTCTATCTCAATAAACCCCCAATTAAAAAATGACTCAAGGCGGCAAGAGAGTCGGCAGGCAAAAGCAATGAGACAGATGTTATGAACGCAGAAGAACTGCTGAAACAATATGCGGCGGGGAAACGGGATTTTTGCGAAGCCCAATTAGGAGAGGTCAATCTTTCCAATCAAGATTTGAGTGGCGCTAACTTCCGAGGCGCCGATCTAAGCCAGGCAAACTTGCAAGGGGCGAAGCTGATAGGCGTTAATTTCCGAGAAACGATCTTGATAGGCGCCGATTTAGCCCAAACAAATTTGACGTTGGCCAACTTAATCAGGGCTGATTTGACGGATGCAAACCTCCAAGGAAGCAATTTAACGGCAGCTGGGATGCGGAGTGTCAATCTGTTGCGCACCAATCTCAGTCAAGCGAATTTGCGGGAGGCGATCCTCAACGAAGCCAACTTTGATACAGCCAATTTGCGGCAAGCGGACCTGAGTGACGCCAGCCTCGGCCGAGCTAGAATGAGCGGAGTGGATCTGACGGGGGCGATTTTAGAAAACGCTAACCTGACGAGTACGCTACTCAATGGTGCGGTCCTGGAGGGCGCCAACCTAATAGGCGTTTTGTTGAGCGGGGCAATGCTGGAGGGCGCCGACCTGCGGGATGTCGATCTCAGTCGGGCAAAGCTGAGCGGCTGTAGCCTCGTCAACGCCACCCTCAGTCGGGCTAATCTGCGGGGCGCTAATTTGAGTTGGAGTTCTCTACGAGGCGCTAATCTGCAAGGGGCGACCCTTTATCGCGCCAAACTCCACTGGTCTAATCTCAGTAGCGCTATTCTAACTGAGGCTGTTCTGATCAATGCCAAGTTGGACTATACCAATTTACGCAATGCTGATTTAACCGGAGCTATTTTGCCGGATGGTATGACCTACGACTAAACAGATGTCCATTCGGTCGGAAAAGATTCCTAGGGAAATGGACGACAATTAATGATGGATAGCTCATTCGTAGATAAGCCAACATCTGATGTTGCATGACATTCAGTCGCCGCCGCACCACAATCACTTCTAGATGCAATAAGGAGGTTATGAGTCTCAGGGGCGTGCTGTGCTGATTGGACCAACTGTCAACCAGTCTCAGCCAACTGGTGATACTGCTGGGTAGCTCTGTACTGAAACGCAAGGGCAATTCTGGCGTCGAAAAAGATTGGGCGTAGGCCGAGGTCAAAAACGGCGCGTAGATTTGGGCTTCTGAAGTCTGTTGCTTAACGAAGCTCAAAATCACACCCTGCAAGAACTGGCGTAGATTAGCCGTTTCCTCTCCCCTGAGCTCAGGCATAAACGGGATTTTGCCCAAAGCAGGATTTAGATTTGAGGGATCTCCGACACTGAGATGAGTCCCTCCAACCACTGCGATCAAATATTTTGGTAACGCCAGTTGGGTGAATGGCCGCAATTGTTGATCAATGGTAGGGGTTACCCCATCATGGGTGCTGGCCAGCATCAAAGTCGGGATGCTAATTTGACTCAGACCGGCATCGCCAAATAATTCCCCTGTAATCGGATTCATCGCCACCACCTGGGCAATGCGGGGATCCCGCAGATCGACCACTTGGTCTGGCAATTCAACCGCCGCACATTGTAGCCAATCGGCTGGGGAGAGACCGACTGGCAAAATATTTTCACAAAAATCTTGTAAGTTGCGGGTATCTAATTTTGCTCCGGCTAAGGCCAAGCCGGTATATCCCCCCAGTGAGTGTCCGATTAAGACAGCTTTGTCAGTATTGAACTTTCCCCGCAGTGGGTAAGATTTTTGGTTCAATTGGGCTAGGCTATCCAAGATGAAACTGACGTCTCTAGGGCGATCGAGAAACTCAGTCGCCGCCAGAATCCGACTAGGCTGTCGGCTGGCTCGGGGATCTAGGGGAATCTCGGCCAAAGCCGCCAAATTACTGCCAGGGTGTTCTATCGACGCCACCGTCAAACCATAGGACGCCAGATGGCGGCCAAGATAGGTGAGGAATCGGCGATCAGCCCCAAACCCATGGGAAAATACGACCAATGGGCCGCTGGTATGGTTGCTCCAATAGATATCTACCGGGATATCTCGATCGCGCTGCCGATCCCGAAACACCATTTCCCACTTCTGGACTGCTTCCGATCCTGGCGCTGAGGGGGCAAAAGCCGCCTCAAATTCGGCTTCTACTCCAACCGACAATTCATGCTCTAACACACTGCTGAGGGCTTGACTCTCCAGCCGAGAAAGATTGAGTTGGGAAGCTAGGGCGATCGCCGCCGTTAGATCAATTTCCAGGGTTTCTGCCGGGATCGCCCGTAGGATGCTCAATAGGCTTAATCCCTCCGCTTGCGAGGCGGCTAACTGAATAGCGCTCCGGAGTTGCTCCGCCGTAATATCTGGGGCGATCCGAGCCAGGGTGTCGAGCAGCTGTTCTCCGTTTGGGGATTGCAGAATATCATTAATAACGCGATCGCTCACCTCTGGATCAATCGCCAGATGATTGTAAAGTGTTTGCCGCACCTGGGGCGTCAGCAGCGGCTCATAAATTTTCAATCGCGGCGGCGCTATCCCTGTTTCGGCGTATCGCTCCAAGTCCTCAACTTCAATAGTTTGCGTCCATGGCCCCACCCGAATCGTCAGCCGCTCCGCAGCCAATCCGGGTGTCGCCATCCAGGCGCTTGAGATCAACATCATCCCCCAAAGCATTCTTTGGATTCGTCGCCAAGCAGGGATGGGCGGTTTATCCTTTAGGCGTCTAGCTTCAAGCGAAGATTTGGCTGGCACAGTCTTTAAGGATCTCGTCAGTTTATAAACAACTAAGGGAGCAAAAGGGCTAAGGGAGCAAAGGGGTGAGGCAAAACGACCTGAAAGCTATCTGCCTTTGAGATGAAGTTAATTCACTCTACTCGACATGAAGCGAGGAGGGAACAGTTCCCGAAGTCAAGTTTCTTGTCAAAATTCTGGATTTTTATGAAGATCATGTATAAAACCTTGATTGGCGTTATGGGACCGGGTGAACCTGCTCAACCTCAAATTGAGCAAGTCGCCTATGAATTAGGAAAACGTATCGCTCAACAGGGATGGGGGGTGCTAACGGGCGGCAGAAATACAGGGGTGATGGAAGCCGCCAGTCAGGGGGCTAAATCAGCAGGCGGTCTGACAATTGGGATTTTGCCCACTTCAGAAACCCGTTGTCTCTCAGAAGCAGTTGACATTCCTATTCTGACTGATATGGGCAATGCCCGTAACAGCATCAATGTCCTCTCCAGTCAAGTGGTGATTGGCTGTGGCATGGGCGCAGGCACGGCCTCAGAGATCGCCTTAGCCATCAAAGCCCATAAACCGGTCATTTTGATGGAGGTTGAACCCCCTACTCAATCATTTTTCCAGAAGTTATCTGTCCGTCCTGTATTTTTTGCGCCTAACCCGGCGATCGCAATCGAGATGACGCGGGAGATCCTGGCCAAGGAGCCCTATCTGTATAACCTTGAATAGGGTCGTTATACTGGAAAAACTGCCTTGGGTAAGCTGTAGTGGAGGGTCAGTCGTTAACGGACAACCCAATCCTTACTGTTTCTCAGAAGACTTAGACAATGAGCAATCCCAATTCCAAAGACGATTTTCTTAATCCCCGCAGCGCCTATTGGGGTGACTTTACCCCAGAGAATCTTACCTTCAACGCCAATCTTCAGGAATTCGCCCAGCGAGTCGCCTTGATCTGTGGGTTGGAAACGGGCGGTAAGATTGCTCCTCAAGAAGCCTACGAACAAATTAAGGAACTTTGGAAGCAACTGAAACAGTCTAAGAAGAACTTGATCAACAATGCGGCTCCGCCTAACTCTGAAGATGTCTGAATCTAATGTCCTACACAATTGCCCTCAACCGCGACGCCATTAACGCTCTGGACCTGGCGCCCGCCCACTCTATCCTGAATCCTTTGTTGGCGAAAAATACACTAGATTCTGAAGCCGTCAAAATCCGCTTCGAAATTGATTATCCAAGGGATCCCACAGATCCACGCGAGTTGTCTGAGATTCCAGAAATCAGACTGTGGTTTATTCGTCTGGACGCCCATTATCCTTTCCTGTCGTTATTGCTTGACTGGGAGGCGGGGGAGCTGGGACGCTATGCCGCGATGCTGGTTCCCCATCAGTTTAGCCCGCAAGAAGGGATCCGTTACAATCCAGAAGCGCTAGAAATTTTTGTCATGCACAAGATTTTCGCGATCTCAGCCTGGATGCAGCAACATCGGATCGACGCCCGCTCCAAGCTGAAGTTTATGACTCAGATACTGGGCTATGAATTAGACGATGGGTTGTTTGACTTATTGAGCGCCTAAGCGGAATCTGGCTGGTTGACTAAAGCAAATTAATTTTTTCGCTTTCCTATCCTAAATAAAGTTAGGATAAGACGCTCGTTCTATGACTTTATATAGACTCTGGTTTAGGAGCAAGTTCAAAGCGATTAAAACGAGGAGCTTAGGTGATTGTAGGGACTTTTGGCGTGATGGCTGGGGCGGCGGTGCTACTGCTTGGTCTCGGCGGCGCGGCGATCGAATATCAGTATCGCCGTCGTCCAGGGAATGCTCTAGATTGGGTCGCGGGCAATTGGCGTCTGATGGTTTGTGAGCCCCAGCGATATCAGATTGTGGGGCGGCCTGAACTAATTAATCGCACTTGCTCTTTAGAGATTATGGTGCTAGAAGTCAAGCCGGAGCCCACCCTCCTGTCGGGCGGTAGTTTAACTGGGGTGAGCGTCAAAGCTAGAATTAAGCCGAGCCATCCCGACGCTGAGCCTCGATCTGATGACTACTGGTTTGGCTATATTGTCAAAGTGGGTAAAGCCGCCCGCATGGATGTCGAGGTCGATATTCAGGGCGCTGATCTAACTCAACTTAAAGCCCTTTGGGTCCGCATTCACTATGTCACTTATGGGCCGCAAGGCAGGATTCCCAAAACTCGTCATGTCATCGTTCCCTTGAAATTCCCTAATTCAGACGAGGCCCAATCCTGGCGACCGTTGCCCATGGCTGATATTTTACCGATTCCCACCCATCTATTGACCCAATTGGATGATCCGGTCTCCATCGTCAAACGCTATGTATTGCCCCACTCTCAACCGGATGATATTGTCACGATTGGGGAAACCCCAGTGGCTATTATGCAGGGTCGTTTGCGACATCCAACCGATGTTAAGCTAGGCTGGTTAGCTAAGCGCCTCTGTTATTATTTTATGCCCACCTCAAGCTTAGCAACAGCCTGCGGAATGCAGACCCTGGTGGATATTGTCGGGCCGTGGCGGGTGTTGCTTGCATTTCTGGTCGGCTCGATTGCTAAAATATTAGGCAAGCCTGGTGTGTTTTATCAGTTGGCTGGCGAACAAGCTCGACTGATTGACGATGTTACAGGCACCTTGCCTCCCTTTGATCAGTTCATCGTCCTCGGACCCAAAAGCCCCCAGAAAGTGGTACAGCAGATCTATCAGGAAACCGGGCTGAATGCGGCCATTGTCGACGTCAATGACTTGAAAGCAGTTAAAATATTGGCAGCGACGCCTGAGGTGAATTTCAAGTTCCTGGAAAAGGCGCTGATTGATAATCCAGCAGGCAACGCGGATGAACAGACTCCATTGGTGTTGATTCGGCCTCGAATACAATCGTAAGCCCAGATTTTCAGGAAAGTGATTTCCAGTGGTCAATAAGGGTTAGGATCCCGGTTGTTTCTGTTGTCTAAGGCGACTGTCTAGTTGCAAGAAAGTCATTGTCCTGTCCTTAATTTTTTCACGTCCTTATGACCCGCACCTCTCCTTCTAAGGCTTCACTAAGCATTCGCCCCATTCAGTATCGAGACATTGATCAATTGGGGTTGGGGGATGAGGCGTTGCTGAAAGCAGGCGACCCGGTAGATTCCCTTGAGACCGCAAAGCATCTGGAGCGCTTTCGCCGTTGGTATGGTCCGCTCAAGTTTCTCAGTCTGTTTCCCAATCCCTTACAGCATCTCTTTTCGGTTTTTGTGGCTGAGCAAGAAAATCAGATCTGTGGGTTGATCCAAGTGTCTCCTTTTAATCGAACTCGGACCACTTGGCAAGTTAATCGGGTGGTGGTGAATTCATCAGCCGCCTCAAAGACGCAGACACGACTGCTTACCGACATTGGCTCCCAGCTTCTACGCTATTGTTTTGAGAAGATTTGGGAGGCCAGAACCTGGCTGATTGAGGTTAATGTTAACAACAATTCAGCGATCGCCCTCTATCGCCAAAATGGTTTCCAACCGCTCGCTCAGGTGACCTACTGGTCCATCGCCCCATCCCAGCTTGAGACGATCGCCAGTCGAGAAGCTGACTTGCCTAATTTACTGCCAGTCAGCAATGTTGATGCAAAGTTGCTTTATCAGCTTGATACAGCCGCCATGCCGCCCTTGGTGCGCCAGGTCTTTGATCATCAGCTGCAAGACTTCCAAACTAACTTGCTGCAATCCCTCACGGCCGGATTGACCCATTGGCTTAATCATACTGAAACAGTCAGTGCTTATGTGTTTGAACCCCAGCGTAAGGCGGCGATCGGCCACTTTAAACTCCAGATTTCTCGCAATGGCGCTCAGCCTCACGTCGCTCAGCTGACGGTTCATCCTGCTTATACTTGGCTCTATCCTGAGCTATTGTCACAAATGGCTCGAGTTGTCCAGTCCTTCCCGGCGCAAGCGCTTTGTCTGACTTCTTTAGACTATCAACCAGAGCGGGAAGCATATTTGAGCCGGATCGGCGCTGCTCGGATTGAGCACAGCTTGATGATGTCCCGTTCGGTCTGGCATAAACTGCGGGAATCCAAGCCCATGTCCCTAGAAGGCCTGCAACTTTCAGATGTGCTCCCCGGGCTACAAACTGCGGGTAAACCGATCCCCGGCCGGATGTCCTTGTCGATAGATATGCTTTCCTCTAGCCACTATTATTTCGCTCAACCTTCCAAATCCAACAAACTCTCAGGTCATCCGCCCGTAAAATCCG
This sequence comes from Pseudanabaenales cyanobacterium, assembly GCA_022360135.1. Classification (GTDB taxonomy): domain Bacteria; phylum Cyanobacteriota; class Cyanobacteriia; order Phormidesmidales; family Phormidesmidaceae; genus JAKSDM01. The sequence goes on from JAKSDM010000003.1 coordinate 9,429, forward strand.
CCCAAGAAACCCCCGATCTACCCAACTGAATGCGTCTTCATCATTGCCCAGACGCTTCTCTCATCTTGATGATTGCGCCCAAAACTGATTGCCTTTGCAGCAATCATTGCGGCATGCTAGGTGTCTGGCTACGAAAATCAGAATCATGACTATTGTTTCAGCCTTGGGGTTGGATGTTGGGAAAAAGCGAATTGGCATTGCCGGTTGTGATAAAACAGGTTTAATTGCCTTAGGCATTACTACGCTTGAGCGTAAATCCTTTGAACAGGTGATTTCAGAACTCAAGCAGCTAATAGAACAACGTTTAGTTCAAGTTTTGGTAGTTGGCCTACCCTACTCCATGGATGGTAAGCTTGGATTTCAAGCTCGGCAGGTGCAAAAATTCTCCCGTCGTCTTTCTACCGCCCTTCAGCTTCCTGTGGAATATGTGGATGAACGTCTGACATCATTTCAGGCCGAACAACTGCTCCTAGCAGAAAATCGCCCCCCCTCTCGCCATAAGGAACTGATTGATCGCAAAGCAGCCGCCATTATTCTGCAGCAGTGGTTAGATATCCGACGCGCTAATTTGGGCGACTCCGAAACCCCAATGACTTCGCAATAGATGAGTAGAACTTGGTATGGAGAATATAGGAGATGGGTTATACGAACCGAGTGTTGTCCTGACGGATGAGACTGGGCGATCGCTTCCCTGTTCTGTAGAGAGATCCCTAGAGGTCAATAATCATGAGTATTTACTGCTCATGCCTATCGATGCGCCAATCGAAATTTTTACTTGGCAGTCGGACGAGGAGAGTGCGGAAGATCTCCTCATGGATGTAGAGGAATCAGATATTGACACCCTCTTCCCGACTGCTAAGGCCGTTTTGGCAGAGCAAAACCTGACTCTCTATCGGACCGCCCTTACCCTCACGGCTTCAGGTGAACTACCCGAAGCAACTGATGATGATTGCTTCACATTGGAGTTGGCAGATGTTGAAGCGGGCTCAGATCTCGAGGCGGAGGAATTCCAAATTCTAGCCACCTTCTTCTACAAAGACGACGAGTATACGGTGTGTACTCCCTTAGAACCTCTCCTCTTTTTTGCTCAAAAAAATCTTCAGGGTCAGCCGGAGTTAGTCTCACCTGAAGAATTTCAGCAAATCCGCGCTCAATTAGAGGATAAATTGTTTGATGTTCTGGAGTAGGCGTCAAGGGTAGAATATTCTGGGTGCTCTTCTCAGTAGTCCGCCACTGTAGTTATGTCCTCATTTATAGCGGTTTCAATTGCATTGATTGCACCCCACACCCTATCTCCCGCACCCCACCTTGCCGAGATGTGTTCAATCCAAGTGAGAATTGCTATTTATAGAGCAAGCCTATGAAATCTGGTCTATGGAAGGGGCTGTTTTATTTGGTGTTGTTGCCTGCGGCGATGGCGGTCTCGGGATGGCAGGGCTGGACCTGGTGGAGTTGGGCGACTTCTCCAATACACTCTGCTTTAGCGAATGAACGTCCATCTGCCGATAAGACGATGCAGATTCAGATTCCTCAGGGCACACCGGCTCAACAGATTGGCCAAGATCTGGAGTCTGCTGGCCTAATTCGGTCTTCCACCGCCTGGAATCTTTGGACCCGCTGGAGAGCTTTCCAGGATCCCAAAGGCGGATTCCAAGCAGGCGTCTACGCCCTATCACCTACTCAAACCCTGACCGATATCGCTAACCAAATTTGGTTAGGGGAGGTGGTTCAACTGAGCTTTACCATCCCCGAAGGCTGGTCACGACAACAAATGGCGGAAGCCTTGGAAGCTAAGGGTTTCTTCCCTGCATCAGCTTTTATGGACGCCTCAAGCAAAATTCCAGTCAACCAATACCCCTGGTTACCCCAAAACATTCCTCATTTGGAAGGATTCCTCTACCCTGACACTTACCAACTGCCAGCCGAACAAATTACCCCTGAAGCCGTTGTCTTCCAGATGCTAAATCGCTTTGAACAAAAGGCTTTCTCTCTGTATCAGCAGCAGCCGACCGTGAGTCTATTGGAATGGGTGACACTGGCCAGTATCGTGGAAAAAGAAGCCGTCGTTCCTGAGGAACGTGGAATCATTGCTGGCGTTTTTGCCAATCGCCTGGAAAATAGCATACCTCTGGGAGCTGACCCAACTGTTGAGTACGGTCTAGGAATTGAACAAACACCTGAGCAACCACTCACATTCGACCAAGTCAACACCCCTTCACCCTACAACACATACATTAATCCCGGTTTGCCGCCGACGCCCATCGCCAGTCCTGGGCAAGCCAGTCTTGAGGCGGCGCTCAAACCGGAAAAGACAGATTATCTCTACTTTGTCGCTCGCTACGATGGCACACATGTCTTCAGTCGCACCCTGGCGGAACACGAGGCGGCTCAAGCAGACATTCGCGACCGGATAGACTCCCCGTAGAATGGCCCTGACATATAAGGTCTATCAGTTGTGGGCTAGCAACAATATGCGGTTCTTCAACTTCGGTGAGTGGATGGATCTATAATGAAGGAATATACAATTTGGAAGGCGTCACTACATTTTGTCATAATCCCAATCAAAGCCGCATATTTTGGAGTGGCGCTGTTAAGTGCTGCAGCATATAAATAAATAAATTATAAAGATCATTATTATGGGCTGCACAGTGCTCACTCTCAAGCTTTAAAGGGTAAGTAGGCTTAGGCCAACTAGTACTAGAGAAAGTTTGGATTAAGAATAAGAAAGTGTAGTCCCTACAAAACAGTTAGGGTGAAATAAAACAGAGTTAATTAATCTGTAAATCGATCCTATCCCTTAGAACGATCGCAGCAGCTATTATCATTCACTCGTCATATCGAAGCTGGAAACCCTTTCTTTTTGTATCTCTACTACCGAGTAGGGACTACCAGCAAAGGAGTTGAGGATCTCGAATTCTTTTTCATATCTTTGAAGAATAATACTATCGTTAAAGTCTGTTCTTCTGAATGTGAAAATCACTGAATATAGGATCGCAATATCCTAAAACGTTCATCAATATCAAAAGTAAACAAACTAAAGTTTAAAGAATCTTATGATCCCACATCTCAAAATACTTTTACTCACGATGGTGATTGCTATGATGACCGCGTCTTCGGGATTTTGCTTGCCAAACATCAAACTTTCTCTAGGAGGTGTAAAAAGAGATTTTGAAACTGCCGAACTACATTTCCATAATGTCCTACATACCCGGAATTCCTACGAGGTTCGTGTGTTTCTGAACCACCCTAATGCCGACACGACTACTCCAATTGAGGACAATAAGCACTACGCCGGTTCACTATTCTTCTACGGCCAAGGAGATTACATTGATCCATCAGGAGAAATATTATCTAACCGCGACCCTCGGGCTCGAGAATTTGACCTCAGTCCTGGTGCATCAAATACCTCTCCTTTTCCCCTATATCTAGATATTACAGAAAGTCTACGTCAGTTAGTCACCGATGGTTCAGAAGTAACGGTAACCTTTGTCGCCATCGATCAACAAGGAAATCCCATCACTAATCCCGATTTCACCTTTGAGTCCCTTTCGTTGGTTGCAGATTAGTAGGCGACATCTATTGTAGGCAAGCATAAACGGCAAAGAGGAAGAGATATAAGCGCTCTCGCTTCTCTTCCTCCTCATAAATCAACGATTGAGCAAGTCCTTACAAAAGCAAGCAAGATAAATGCTTTTTTGGCAATCTGCTTAACTGGTCACCAAAGCAATTGCATCGAAATCAGTACCAGGGTTGGCAACCGCATTACCTTTAGCATCAACCGCCACCAATTTCACAGTCACTTCACCAGCGCCAGCTACTTTACGCATCGCCTCTGTCACATCCGCATAGGTTGTAAAAGGAGTGACATGAGAGGGGCGTCTAACATCAAACTGATCGATCCGTCCCCGGCGAGGATCGCAGTGCCCCGCTTCGCCAGGGCATTCGCCATGACCGAAGAAGAACAGTGAGTCAGCATAGTGGTCGTTCCCCTCAGTCGGTGTATTCGCATCCGCGTCAGGTTGATTCAGGAATACCCGCACCTCAAAGGAATCCTTTGGATGTAGGAGATTTTGAAACTCAAGCTCCGCCTTCTCGAAATTGGGTTCTACCGCCGCGAGGGAAAATCTTGCCGCCGGAGCCGCCGCAAACTTCGCTGTCGCTTTGACACTTGTCTCTGCAGTTAAGTACTCATATCCCAATGCTCTAATATCCCAAATATCCTGCGTGGAGACTCCAAAGGGCGCCAGGCTTGTTTCCCATATCGATCGCCCTTCGTAAAACTCATTCGTGGGGATAATGTTAGGATGTTGAGCCTGCCACTCGGCAAAGAGCCTATCCACATTACAGTGGTGCGCCCAGAAAATTGGATCGTAGGCGGCGTGAGGCACTTGCCCCATCGTGCCGCCAACCCAAACATGCAACCCATTGTGAGGCGTTTCAAGAGCAGCAGAATATCGGGTATAGGTGCGATTCTCCTGTTGCGCCCGTTGAACTTGCAGAGCGAGGGTTCTTAGAGAACTCGGCGCCCCTGGCTGCCTAAAGGTTTCTCGATCTTGAAACTCAATTCTGGCCTTAAGCAGAGGGTTGGGCGCTGGATCCGTATAGGCCGTCGGCATTCCTTCTTGCTGAGAAATCTGAGATGTCCAATCCCAATAAGGCAGGGTCACTCCTGGAACCTGTTCTTGAAGAGATTTTTCGAGTATCAGTATATAGGGACGATGCCACACCGCAAACAAAGGATTGCCGTGGGCGCAATAGACTGGACTGGGGAATCCATGAATTCCGGCAATGTATTGGTAGCTGCGATCATCGCCGGAACTCAGGTTATATAGTTTAGTAAATGCTTCCCGCAGCGCATTCAATTCGTCCGACGTTAAATCACGAATATTTTTCCGATAAGAGATAGTGCGTGTTATTGAAGCCGCAGTGGTTGCAACAGGCGCATTTCTAGAAAAAAAGGCTACCTCTGGCTCGGGTGTAAATTTCACTAAGATTTTAGCCATGATCTGAATTTCCAAAAAAGATTTTTTAAGTATGACAGCTTGTCATACTTAAAAAAAACTTGAGTCTTTGTCTGAAATTTGCGAAAAAATGGCCATTCAGCTCATTTTCTCGATCCTCTCAAATACATTTTCAAGATTCATATAGCAGTCCTAAATCAGTCGTAAATCTGATGAAACGGGGATCCTTATCAAATTGAGACTGTACGACTCTAAAAAGCCTTTTGGATTCACAAATCATCTAGGATTTTCTACAGGTCCTGCTTGCATGCGAAATCAATTTGAATAGATAAAATTCGGCTCTTTCATATCTAGTATGCTAATGTAGCAACCTATACAAATCAGAGGAAAATGAAACCACTTCTAGCTCAATTACTAAACCTACCTGGTATTGAAGTCGAAGATTATCATGAATTAGGGGATGAATTGATATTAGAGGTTGAGGCCATTAGAGATTTCGCCACTTGCCCTCGTTGCAGGCAAGAGAGTCATCACCTTCATCAAAATCGAGGTCATCTAGTCAGAGATTTAAATATTAGTATTTTTCAAGTTCTCCTAAGAGTTAATCGTCGTCAATTCAAGTGTAAGACCTGTGGGAAACCGTTTAGTGAGGAACTGGATTTTATCGGTAGACGACGAAGACATACTGACCGTTTTGCTGAAATGATAGTGAAACAGGTGATTCATAGTGATATCCATAATGTGGCCAAGAATAATGATTTGACCGATGCAGAAGTTTGGTCAATGGTGAAGTATCTCAGTAAAAAAAAGTGGACATTAGATTTAAGTGATTTGCGCCGACTCGGGATTGATGAAATCACCTTGAGAAAAGGGCAGAGTGACTATGTGGTTGTTTTGGTCGATTTAGATAAGAATGAATTGATTGGATTAGCCCCATCTCGCAAACACGAGGATATCGAAGAAGTGCTGAAAAGCTGGGGAGACGAGGTCCTCAACCAAATTATCGAAGTCAGTATCGATCTGTCTGGAAATTATAAAAGTCTGGTCAAGAAATGTATACAAAATGCGGAGATAGTAGCGGATAGATTTCACGTGATGAAGCTAGTTAATGAAGAATTTAATAAGGTTCGTAACCGTGAGAAAAAGGCGATTGAAAAGAACCCTAATACGGTTGAAAAGGAGCGACTTAAAGAAGCTTTTAAGCAAAGCAAATATGCCTTGCTAAAACCAGAAGAATCTCTTACAGAAAAGCAGAAGTTAAAATTAGAAGAAATCAAAGAAGTCTCCCCTATATTAGCTGAAATGCATCAACAAAAGGAAGCATTTCGCAATATCTTTGAGACGGCAAAAGATTGGAGAGATGGAGCAGTTAAACTGCTTGCTTGGATGAAGAAAGCTCAGGAAAATTTTCAAGATAGTGTATCTACAATAGGTCGTTGGTTTGGGGAGATCACCAATTATTTTGATTCGAGAACAACGAGTGGGGCAGTTGAAGGAATTAATAATCGATTGAAGCTCATAAAACGATCAGGTTATGGTTTTAGAAACTTTGAAAATTTTCGATTACGTTGTTTAATGTGCTGGCATCTTAATCTTAGCTCTGCATAGTTTAGTCGAAAGAGCCTAAAATTCCTGACTCTACCGTTTTCTATGTCTAATCGAAAGAGGTACAACGAGATAACAGGCATTTGGGGCATTCTGAGGTTAAATCATTTGCTCCATTTGCCCCTGGAAATTTACGGTAAATTGGGGGATACAGCCACATGACATAGAAAACGCTAGTGTTAGAAAAATTCTTATAATTAAAAGTTTTGCAATCTAGATAGAAATGGATGGGTATTTCTTCGAAGTTTCTTAAATGCCCCATTTCTTAAACGCCCCAATTATCATTTTCCAGTTAAACATCTGATAGTCATCCTGGCAGGTTGGTAAAGTTCACCAGTCAGGGTTTTTAGCAGGACTTGTTTATCTTGATCAGGTGTTTGAATCATTTTCTAATTCCATTACACCTCCCGCTTATCAGCGGTCCGAATATCGCGATTCTCGCTGGTGTGAAATACATCTCAGTGAAGGTGATCATAATCTCCTCAAATTTGCGTACCCTTTACATGAACGGCATCTTTAGGAGGGACAACCATGGTCTCTGGGCCTAATTCGTCTGAGCGTGACACTGAGCGTGACGCCTCTACCCATTTAGATTCGGATCAATCAGATGCAGCTGTTCAAGCAGCTGTTTTACAGTCTGGCCTAGCCGCTCTCAAAGCCAAGCAATATGCGGCCGCCATCGCCCACCTGGAATCCCTCAGTGGCGTAGAAACCTCCTCCGCTAATCGCTACAAAGCTCAGATGGGGCTGGTGCGCGCCTATGCCAGCAAGGGCGAGGCCGCGCGGGCGATCGCCCTTTGTCGTCAGTTGAGTCAAAGTAATCGCCGTCAGGTGCGCGCCTGGGCGACCCAAACACTCAATGAATTAACTCAAAAATTCCCCCAAGCATCGCTGGAAAAATCAGTTGAGCCAGCGCCTGATTTTGTTCCTGAATCATCCCCTGACCCTCAGTCCTCGGTCTCATCCGCCGCTGACATTGCTTCCCAACCGGCACTGACGCCAGAAAATGCGGCCCAAATCTCACCTACGCAGGATTTAACCGGCTTTACCCCACTTTCAGAGGAACCCCACCAAAACAGCAGGGAGAATGCTTCAACACCGGACTTGAGTGGATTTACCCCGCTTGACTCAACCCCAACGCCGATCAGTCCTAAAGCGCCGAGAACCAGTCCTAACCCAAGTGGTTTTGTCACCTGGCGGGAATCCGCCGAATACCAACAGACATCTGATGTCGAGTCAGAGGAGACGTTAGCAGACTTGCCATCAACGGATAAACCTTCGCCAGTTTCAGCCTCTAACCCAACTGAATTGACTCAATTGGAATCTGCCTCTGAAACGGATGATCACTCGGTAGACACGCCGCCAGAACAAATCCAGTGGCGAAATGCAGGCAGATTAGATCGCTTACGATCGCTGGGGCGGGTTAAGCAATGGAGATTTCGCTTAGCGCTAGGAGGAACCGCGATCGCCTTATTTTGGCTAGTCCGATTTCTAGTCCACGGAACGATGGAGACTATCAACCGGCTTTTGGTCTGGATTCGCTGGCCGATCAATTTCCAACCGATTCAGTTTCTATACAAAGACCCTTCCTGGACTGTCATTGTCTTTCTGGTCGCCTTGGTCATTCTCTCGCCATGGATTTTTGACCTATTACTCAAACTCTTCTATGGGCTGCAGCCTTTTTCGACGCGAAGCCTTACCCATTACAGCCCAGAGGCGGTTAGGATCCTGCGGCGGGTTTGCCAACAGCGAGGGTGGTTCCTGCCTCAGCTCAAGCTCCTGCCGATCCAGGCGCCCCTCTGTTTTACCTATGGTTGTCTCCCTCGCTACGCTCGTATTGTCGTCAGCCAAGGATTGCTAGATCAACTGGCGGAGGACGAAATAGCCACTCTTTACGCCTACGAATTGGGCCACCTGGGCAGACGCTGGGACTGGCTTCTGATGTCGGGATTAGGCTTACTATTGCAGCTGCTTCATCTGGTCTATTGGCAGGCGGCGGCTTGGGGGGATCGCCAAACTCGTCCGCTCCTAAGAAATCTGGCGGTGGGAAGCTCGGCTGTGAGCTACGGCGTTTACTGGCTGATCCGAAAAGTTGGCCTATGGCTGTCAAGACTGCGAACTTATTATAGCGATCGCACGGCTGTCGAACTGACAGGCAATCCTAACGGCCTCACCCGGGCATTACTTAAAATCGCCATGGGCTACACTCAATCAATTCAGCAGCAAGGTTACACCCATCCTCTGATCGAAAGTATTGACTTACTTACTCCACTGGGATTTCAGATATCTCTGCACCTAGGCGGCGCCATCGCCCAACCCGAAAAGGCATTAGCCTGGGATCTGCAGAATCCTTATCGCCATTGGTTAACCTTTAACAACGCTCATCCACTGATCGGCGATCGCATCCACCTGCTTAACCTCTATGCTAGGTATTGGAAGTTGGATACAGAACTGGATTTAGGATCTAACCCGCCTTCCCGATCAAAAATAAGGTTTAAGTCATTGCCGGAATTCAGTAACTACTGGCGACCGCTACTGCTACAGGGTAGCCCCTTCTTTGGCCTTCCAGCCGGTTGGGCGATAGCGATGTTATTTTGGGGGTTGGGGATTTTCGCCACCTGGATGAATTGGTGGCGTCTAGATTGGTTGTATCAAGATTCATCTATCGTCCAAGGCTCCCTAGTGCTAGGGTTAGGGATTGGC
>JAKSDM010001622.1 GCA_022360135.1 Pseudanabaenales cyanobacterium
ATACCGGATTAAATCGCCAGCGACCCAACTGCCGTCGGTTAACTGGACCCAGCCGTTATTCCGACGCCCCGTAAGTTCAATCTTAGCGCCATCATTTAGAGCGCCAACCCATTTATCTTGGATGGATGATCCCGAGCGTTTATTCACACGGTAGCCGCCTGTTGCAACATAGGCGACTTGACTAGAGCGAACGAAGTTACTCGCCACCCAATTGCCGTTGGTTAACTGCGCCCAGCCATTCTCTGTGCGATCGCTGAGGTCAATCTGTTGGCCGTCAGCCAAAACATTAACCCATGCATGTTGCGTTCCCGGACCAGAACGCACATTCAGACGATAGCCATTAGTGGCTACATAAGCTGTTTTCGCACTTGCCGCATTACTCAGAATAGTCAACGCCATCACGGTGGAAACTAATCCAATCCAGGTGGAACTGGGGAGTTTCCAGTGGCTGAAACGCCTGAGCGTGTAGGCGTCTGGATTGACAATGGATTCTTCGTAGGCAAGGTAGTGATAAGTAAACGCTAACAATTCCATCTTTACTTTGGCTCTGGCTTCCTAACGATACAGGCTCAGAACCGGATATAGGTATGATAACGCCACCGTATACATAGAAGCTGCGTTACCTTAATTTTCTTAATTACGCAGGGACTCAACCACAACACTGCTCCCCATCAAACACAGGGCAATGATGCCAAGTCGCCAGAACCATTGACCAACCAAATTGAACAGAATTTCAATCATCTCAAAACCGCTAAAAATAGGGGTTACTAAACAGACCATTGCAAAGCTGAACAAGGCCAGTAGCAGATATTTGATTACCTTCGTGGTAAAAATGAACAACCACGTTCGATGGTGTATTTTTCTCATCAGATGCTCTCCGCACTCAGTAAGGAGCTTAATCGGAATTTCTCGACTGCCTCTTCAAAGGAAAATGGAAAAAGCAATGAAGCATGAAAAGTAAAGTTTGAAGGACCCTCTGTTTCGGCAAGCAAAGCGTAAATTGTCCTTTGCCTTTACTCTTCACCCTTCACCTCCATGCTAATTTTCTCTCTACAAATCAGTGACTTAACCGACTGGGTTTGTGACAAAAGGCCGGACCAGTAGAGTTAATCCTTGCCGCCCTAATACAGACACTGCACTCTCAACTTCAGCAATAGCCATTAATGGTGCGTCCGCAGAGTACAGTCTGGCAGGCCAATAAGTGCCTTCAAAGAAGACTCGTCCCCGATGATTAGGCGCGATCGCCTTATCAACTCGTCCTAAACCAGGCTTTTCGAACAGCTCTACAGCAGGTCTGAGATTCATAATCATTCTCCTTTTTTCTGAGCTGAACAACTGATTTCAGTGTTGGTTTTCGCATCAGTCAATGCCAGAGAAATTCCGGAAGTTCAGATTCAAACTTTACATATCTCTATGACATATTCCGGATAAGCGTGTGACAGATATCGTTTTGGAGATTGAAAGTTTTGTAAAGGCCCGCCTAGAGACGCTTTGTAGAACTTTAGAATCACCGATTACGCCGTTGTGCTTATCGCCACCCCAACGGCTTCTATAGCGGTTCTCAATTGCATTGACTACACCCTACACCCTACACCCCACACCCCGCCTTCATGAGATGTGTTCAACCCAAGTGAGAATTGCTATAACGGTTGATCAAGATTCAGACTGTCGATAGCCAGGTAACCGAAGAAGCGTTACAGCATGGACTGGAATGTAGAGGGCTGATCCAACCCGAACTGGGGCAGCTTTCGGTTTGCGGCCATAGCGAGAGAGTCGTTTGGTCGGGGCCTACTTCAGTGGGTCTCGCTTTTTGTTTGTTAAAGCAGCCGCGCCAACCCCCAGCAAGACCCCCACAGAAGCGCCTACAACCAGATGATGTTGGCGGTTGTGGAAAATTGGAGCCGGTTCACCCGACTTATCTTTAATCCATTCGGGGGCGGAAATGACTTGCAACGGAACTGTCCGCTGAGGGGACTGGGTCTGTAATTTCTCAAGTTCATCTTGATATTGCTGCAAAATTCCCAGGGCCATTTGTAGTTCCTGCTGCAGTCCGGCGTCTTGCCGTAATAGGGCGGCCAAATCTTTTCTGTGATGGTTTAGCAAATCGTCTACCTGATTCAAGGTCTGGTGGCGAACTGCCAAAACTTGAACATTGTGGGCGGCCTTGATGGACTGTTGCAAGATTGCTAGGGAAAGCGGTTCTTGAAAGAGCGGGTTTTGCAAATTAGCATTGGGATCGGCCAAATACCGTCGCAACACCTGGATCGTTTCTCGATGAATCTGGGTGCGCAATGTTTGATATTGGGTATACAGCGCTTGCAGCTGTTCCTGATTGAGGGTTAAGTTACCCAGCTCAGCGGCCATCTGATTTTCCACCCTAATGAGCTGTTGCAGTAAATCTTGATAGCCCGTGTCCTGATGCAAAATCAAGGCGACCGTCTGATCATTCGGCGCCAGTGCTAATCGGTCCTTTAAGATGGCGTACTGCGCTTGAGCGTCAGCCAGTTTTAACTCAATATCTGTTTTTTGCTTCGTGATCTCAGTGGCGCGGATGGAAAATTGGTTGCTCTCAGCAGTCAGATTGCTAATGTTGTGCTGATCATAGAGTTTTTGAATATCTGTTTGAAGCGTCTTGATTTGTTCCTTAATCTGAGGAATTTGCGCTTCAATAAACTTAACGCCCCGACAAGCATCATCGTGACATTCTTCTTGACTATAAACTTGATAGCGCTGAGCAAGCTGCTCTAAAACCTGTTTAACTTTCTCAGGATCGGTGTCTCGGTAACTAACATTAACCCGGTTATTTTCCTCAAGGGTGATGTGGAGCTTGTTTGTGAGCTGGGTATAGTCAAAGGTTAGATCCTGAGCCCGCAATTTTTCAATAACCGGGTTGATCAGTCGAGGGCTGGTTAATAGCTTGACTTGACTTTCAGCCTTGGGGATAGCAGTCGCCAGATCCTCAGGGGGCGAAATATTGTTGCGTAACACCTGGGCCAAGAGTAGATTATCAGACCCTTTGGCCAGGGTGATGGGTTCAATCGAAAGCTGAATTTCCCCTTCATATTCAGGTGTGCTGTTAGCAGTAACCTTAGCCATTGTCCCCGTCGCCACGGCAAGAGCAATCCCGGCAATTGCACTGATCCGACGATGAGAATTCGTGGGGGCGGCAGGGGAGATTAACCCTTCTATATCGACCTCAGGGAGTTGAGGTGTTTCCTCAATCTGCGATCGCGCCTCTAAATCATCAAGGAATTTAACCTCTAAATTATCAAGGGGCTTGGATGATAATGGGGGGGCAAATTGGACCGGCACTCTAAACCTCCTCCTGAGGGGTTGAGTTTATCAACCAGGATGACGGGACACGACAGATAAGATTTCCCTTAGGAAGGTTTTCAGGGCATTTAGGGGAAATCCGGAAGCGGTTGGCTTTTAGAAGTTAGGAGGCGGAGTCAGGAATCAGCGATAAATCTACCTAATCTACGCCATCTACTCTCTAAGCATTCAAAACTCACAACTCTTACCCTTTAACCTTCCTTCTTCCCTTTTCATTCTTTGTTCTTACCGTTTAACTACAGCTACCAGCCCAGCTGTTCCGCATCAGAGGCAGATTTGGGTTGGCGGGGTTGAAGGGTCGGCGGTTTAATTTCGACGTAGGGGATAAACCCAGTGTTTAGGGCATTGGCTGGCGTTTCTACTGGCTGCCTTCGCAAATGGACAAATCTTTTCCTGATGTTCGCCTTAATTTTAATACAAATGTACTATTATTAAGGAGCAGGCGACCAAAGCCAGCATCTTGGTTAAAACATTGGTTTAGCTCCATTTTGATTGGGGAGGATAACGATGTCTCACTATCACCATTACCAAAAACCTACACGTTATCGCTCTGTCTATAC
>JAKSDM010000513.1 GCA_022360135.1 Pseudanabaenales cyanobacterium
GAACCGTACACCCCTCAAGGTCAAATTCCAACGCATGGAACGGACAAACCACGTTACTAGAGCCATCGGCTTGGGCTTCGCACCAACCGGCGGAAAGCATCGCGCCCATATGAGGACAGGCGTTGGGCAAGGCATGAACCGAGTTGTTACGACTTTTCCACAACACATAGTCTTGCCCGTACAGGGAAATCTTAACCGGCTGATTTACAGACAGCATAGACTTGTGCGCCAACAACCAGGGCGCACCCGCAAGCATCGACATGGCAAATCACTCCTTGCTAAGCGATCTAAAAACCTGACAAAAAATTCACGTTTATCTATACTTAGACTACGGTTTTTGAATTTGTCAAGGGGTTATGTCGTCAGACAAATCGGTTTTTCGCCGTCAACCACAGCAACGGCGTAGCCAGGAGCGAGTGGAACAGATTCTCAAGGCGGCGGCGGCAGTGTTTTGGGAAATGGGCTACGATGCAGCGACGACCCATGCGATCGCAAAGCGCGCCCAAACCGCCGTCGGCGCCCTCTATCGCTTCTTTCCTAACAAGCTCGCCCTTTTTCACGCCCTCGAAAAACAACATCGTCAGCGGGTTGAGATCATCAATGCTCGACTGCTAACCCCGGAATTTATGCAGCAACCGCTGGCCGTCGTGATCCAACAGTTTGTGGAAATTTTTGCTCAGTATTTTGCAGACCCAGCCCCTAGAGTTGTCTATACCCAGTATTTCCTAACCCCAGATATGTTCATCTATTTTGACGATAGCTTTACCTACGGGCTGATTCGTCGATTTGCATCACTCCTGCGGCTGCGAAACGCCACCCTATCGGTGGAAAAAAGCGAACTCATCGCCGAGGTCTGCATTCAGTCCTACAACGCGCTGCTGCTAGTGGCGTTAAGAAGCGACGCCAGCCACCGAACCCAGCTTTATCTAGAAATTCAAGACCTGCTAATCAACTACCTCCAACCCCATGTGGGCGATCAGCTTGCTTTCCCAGTCGACGCCGTTAACCCACAAGTGGCGGCCATCACCCAACAGCAGGGCTTAAACCCACGTCAGCAGGCCGCCTTGACCTACGTGTTAAAACATAGCAGTCTAACTATTCAAGTCTTTGAAGCGCTTTGCCCCCAGCCCTCGCGCCGAACCCTTCAGCGGGATCTCAAACAGCTGGTGAACAAAGGTCTGTTGCGGAGTGAAGGCGACACCAATCAGCTAATTTATCGACTTGAAGGCCATAATCAGCTTGCGACATCTTGCGACAAAATTTAGCTGAGTGAAGGTATCTACTTAAAGGAGGTTGTGATGGATGGATTCTCATGAACCTGATGACACCTTCACTCGTCTACATGGCAAGCGGTAGAGTCAACTCTTTCCCAGGCGATCGTGCGCTGCAGGGCTTCCTCGCGGGTAATTGTCTCCACAAAGCCCAATTCTTGGCGAATGCGCGTCGAGTCGGTCGTCCAGTGTTGCTCGGTGTTTAACATCACTTGCCAAGGCTCTGGCATTTGAGCGGCGGGTATACTCACCACCTGCCCCTGCCAACCGACCTGTTGACCAATGGCCCGAATCAAGTCTGCCTCTGAGAGGCTGTCGGGTTCAGAAATGTTGTAGGTGCGCCCGACAGCCCGTTCGTCGGTAATCGCCAGGGCGATCGCATGGGCGACATTTTCCACATACCCATAGCTACCTCGCCAA
>JAKSDM010001635.1 GCA_022360135.1 Pseudanabaenales cyanobacterium
GACTGGGGCGGCGGCTGTGAATAAGCCGCCGCCGACAATGGGTTCAAAGAAGAGCTGCTTGTAGGCGAAACTCTCAAACGCCCCTGTACGGTTATCTGGATCCACCATGCGCATTAGCAGAATGCCTGTGGCGGTCACCCCCATTGACTGCCCCATGTCGCCAATTCCCCGTTCAAACCAATGAGTTGGGATCAGGCGAGGCGCTAGATATACAAAGGCAAAGATATTCCAAACAATACCCGCAATGCTGAGTAGGATGAATGGACCGATGTTGCTCCCTAGCACCGCTAATGAAATGGAGGCCAAGGCGGTCACAACCACAACATCAAGGGCAACTCCAGCAATATTCTTCATCAGGGGCTGAATAATCAAGGACGCCAGTCCCATTCGCTCCATTACAATCTGCACAATGATTCCGCCAATTAGGGTCATTGGGAACAAAGGCACATAGGTCATCACCTCAAATCCATTGTTTCCCCAAGTTAGAGACTCTAATAAGACCAAGGCTTGGAGAATCAACCAGCCAATCACAATCGCAATTCCCACAAACCCAAAATTGAGGGAAAGGGGATCGATTAGCAGATTACGCATCAGCCGCGCCCTTTGCCGTCGAGTCTCCCGAGTCTCAGTGTGAGTCAGCTCTGGCACATCATCCGGTTCCTCAACAACTTTAGTCAAACTCTGAATATGGCCTTTACGTCGGCCCCAATCTGCTAACGCGGTTCCGGCTACAATCCCTGAGACAATGCCAACGGTAGCGAGTCCCAATGCCAGATCGGCGCCGTCTTCAAATCCCAGGGTGACAAAGGTGTCAGCCATTCCACCGGCTGTGCCATGCCCTCCCTCAAAAGCGACTTCAATCAGGCAGCCAGCAATGGGGTTAATCCCAAACAAGGGGGTTAGGATCATTAGAGTGATTAGGATACCCACCACATATTGCCCCCAAGCCAGGCTTTGACCGAAGACAACCTGGGGCGCCGCTTTATTCCAAATATCTCGCGGACTTGGGATAGATTCCCCCAAAAACAAGGCGGCGAATACAATGTTGATGAAAACTCCAGGGGCTTGAGACCAAACGTCTCGAATGGATTCAGAGAACAGACCGGCTGATAATATTGAGCCTGGACCTAATAGGGGAGTCGCGATCGCGCCTAAGACCTGAGGGCCTAATAGGAGGGCCAAGATACCCGCCACAATCGATTCGGGTAAATACAGCCTTTGAATCCAAGTCGTCTTTTGTTTGATAAACCGCCCTGCCAGCACCAGGAGGGCAATCATAATGAAGGCGAAGAAAACATCTTTCAGATTAAACATGGTTCCTCTAATGACGCACCAACCGGCTTCCCCAAGATTGGATAGCCTGAAAAAGCCGACTTAAGGAAACCAGAAAAACGCTCTTAACCCATCCCCTTGGCCAAATAGCTTGAATAGCCTTTTGCTCAGGCAATAGAGGGCCACTTTAGGGATCGAGTCGCGAAAGGTTTGCGGAATTTACCGATATCCTTTATTCAAAGAGATTATCTGCACTGCAGAGGACTGCCTTTGTTGTTTGAACTACATTTCGACAGAAAACTTGACCTTGCTTCATGTAGCGATTCTCACTGGGGTGAAATATAGGCCAAGTTCATCTTGAGAATCACAGGTTTTCTCTACAGGCTATCTCCCCATCCACCCATCTGCCCATCCATTCATCCACCCATTCAGGGAACTATAGTTGAAAACTTTCGTTTTCAATTTAGGCGTGGTTTATCTCGATCAAGGAGGGGCGTAGCCCATGCAAATGAAAACCGCTATCAATGCTGTGAAATTTAGCATTGTCATCACTACCCACAACCGCTTGTCCCTCCTGCAGCGGGCGATTAACTCGGCCTTTGCTCAAACTGTCGCCTGTGAAGTGGTGGTTGCTGACAACGCCTCCTCCGATGGCACAGAGGATTATGTGCGCAGCTTAGGCGATCGGGTCGTCTACCGGCGGAATGCCACCAACACGAATCACTCCGGGGCGGTGAACGCGGGGGTAGATGTCGCGACTGGAGACTGGATTAAGCTTTTAGACGATGACGATTATCTCGCCCCCAATTGCATTGAAGAGATGATAAGTGCGATCGCGCTGCGTCCCCAAGCCGTCATCTGCTCCTGCCAAGCCGCCCAAGTTAACGAGCAGGAGGCAGAACTGAGCCAGACGTCTCCTGCAGGTCCCGGCAAAGTTTTCTATATTCCTCAAGCAGATATTCACTATGGCATGTTGCTGGAGGTCGTCCCCTTTGGCACCCCTGCTCAGGTCGCCTTTCAACGGGACGCGTTCCTGCGCTCTGGGGGTTGGGATCTGACGATGACCAGCTGCGACGACATCGACTCCTGGATCCGGATTGCCCAGTTTGGCGACGCCCTTTTTATCAACCAATGCTTGGCCTATCGAACGGTTTGGTCAGGAGGGTACGACCAGAAAATTTCTCTGTTGCAGCGACGGGATACCAATATCCTGATCAAAGAACGAATTTACGCCCTTATCGATCAAAGGTATCAGGCTGTTGTGCCCGCCATTGAGGATATTTGTCGCTATCTTCAACTTCACTGGAGTATTGTAGCCTTCAAGCAAAAGCACTTCGCGATCGCCCTATCGATGGCTTTTCCGACGGCTTTCTCCCCAACTGCCTGGCGGCTATTACTGCAAGCAGTCAAATTCCGTCAACAGGACGCCAATGCCTTGTCTATTCGCAAAGAAATCTTGGTGAATGTCTGATCAAGCAAGCACA
>JAKSDM010001056.1 GCA_022360135.1 Pseudanabaenales cyanobacterium
CAGAATACTGCGGACAAAGCACAAGCCTTGCGCCAAGACATATTGACGATGCTGGAAAACTACCCCGATCCCAAAAACTGGGCGGCTTTTACCTTGATTGGCGAAGCGGAGTAAGGGTGAACGGAGACCTTTCGGGAGGGATCCGGTTTTATCCTTTCATAGCCTGTCAATTGAAGGAAGGCTAGAAAAATCGCTATTTATTTTTTTCTAATATAAGTGATGAAACTGCAATTGTTATATCCTAAAATATAAACCCTAACAGACATGAGAAGGCTGAAACGGATTAAAAATTTGTCATTCTGGCTGTTGAGTCTGGCAGCCGGTTTGATTGTACTTCATCTGAATTTAACTTGGCGGAGTGACAATAATAACCTGCTCAGTTGTAGTCTCCTATTTTGGCTCACTACATCTTACCTGGTCTGGGAAAAACGCGATCGCTTAAATTTAGCAAGTGACATTTTCTCTAGCTTTTGTGGTTTATTCCTGATTACCCTGGTGCTGGTTAAGAGTACACATCTGTTTGGCGATGACGTTTTCCTGCGTATCTCACCTGTCCTTTCAGTGTTAGGTTTAGGTTTGCTGGCCTCGGGCGTTAAAGGGGTAAAACAATATTGGCGGGAATTACTCCTTTGGGGTTTTATCGCAGCGCCTTGGGAGTCAATTTATCTGGTTATCGATTTATCTCTGTTAACCGCTAAATTCACTACTTTTGTGCTTTGGTTATTAGGGTTTGACGTATCTCGCCAGGGGGTTTTAGTGATTTTACCCACAGGCTCTATCGAGGTATATGATGGATGTTCAGGTCTGAAAATGATACTACAGCTATTGGGAATAGCTTTAATTTTTGTTCTCATAGCCGCCGACAGCTGGAAGCAAAAAATATTGCTGCTTATTTCAGCTATTATACTGGGGTTCGTAGTCAATGGCGTGCGGGTGGCCCTGATGACTATTCTAGTCGCCTTATCCGATCAAGAAGCCTTTATATATTGGCATTTGGGGAATGGCTCCTTAATCTTTTCTCTGATTGCCGTTCTAATTTTTGGATTAATATACATCCTGCTGAACCAGAGTCAGAATCAGGATAATTTAGACTGGCAAAAGCAATGATATCTTGGGCTAAAATCCGTATTTTCCTCCTAGGAATACAACTGTTGAGTGTTATTTTTGTCTTAGGAAAGTCAATCCTCTATCCCACTGTAAAAGACAGCACAGTCAACTCCTTTGTTTTCCCAACTGCTGTTCCTTTACCCCAATGGCAGCTGATGGAAACTGGCCCCGTAAACAGTCGACTGGTCAAACCCCCTGCATACCTTTCTGGTCAATATATTTCTGGGAAACGCTATTACTACATCCAAAATGATTTATCTCTAGACATAGAGATGCGCTATTTGGCAAACACCAATGGCGATCTTAAAAGTTTTATTAAAAGCTATACAGGGCAACTTTTACCTGTTTTAAAAGAGCAAGAAGGGGTCGGCTTTTACAGTCTGTTTATCCGCCAAAATCGAGCCTACCTAAGCGCCTGTATTAACTCCCACGGCTATAGTACGGTGACAACCGATCAATTTAGACGCAACGGCCTGCGTTATGCTTTACGGTTAGATAGGATTATGTCCTGGTTAACCAGTCAGGCGGAAATAATGGATAAGAGCTGTCTCTGGGCGCATTTATCAATGCCTTTAAATCAGGATTCACCAGAGTCTGCTTCCCAAACACTAGAAACCGCTTGGTTTAACTGGCATCAGTGGTGGAGTCAGCACTTTTTGGATCCCTAACCCCAAAATTATCTGCTCGGCGGTAGGTTTTTTGACTTCTGCAATCGCTTCCAGTAAAAGAAGATCGCCATTAACAAAAGAGCTAGGAAATTGCCCAGGATTTGAGCCGGTTCTGGCACATCACTACTATAGTTGCGGGATGTATTGTTGCTGAATGTATGGCTACTGGAGGATGGATTGTGTTGAGACACTGCCGAATCCATCCCTCGGGGTAAGGCTACCGGAACATCAGCTTGAAGAGCACCCGCTTTAGGATCCGCTCGCACTTCCTCAGTAACGGCTACAAAAGCGGTGTATTCAGACAATAAGCGATAAGCCAAGGCGGTATTCGTGACCGCCCTTACCTTATCCGGGGTTTCTCCCCAGTGCATTTGATTCATTAAATCCTTGATTCTGGCGCGGCCCCATAATTGGGCGATCGCACTATTCCCACTCACTTGAGCAAAATTAACCTCTAAAGTTTTCTCATAGCGCTTGCCGCCTGCGACCGTACCGGTTATGAGCAACTTTCCACTGGCGCCGTCTTGTTTGCGGCCATACAACACCAGCGGCTGATTAGCAAACAAGTCTGGCGCTGCTTGGGGATAGATTTCGGGGGTTTCACCAGAACCCATCCAGCTCACTTCCACATTTGTCAGCACTGGATTATTGATTTCCCGGAAGAATTCTTCAGCCACCTCCTGAGCTGGTTCATTTGGAGGAAGCACGGTTGCACTCCCCCGTCCCAACTCGGCTAACCGATTGATTAGAAATCGATTGGGGGCGGAACCCACGCCAAAACTATAAAGTCGATTTCCTGGCTGCAATCGGCTTTGGACTTGGCCAATCACGTATTTGTCATCGCCAATCAAGCCATCCGTCAGCAGAACCACGCTGCGCAACCTGCCCTCCGGGGCGGGGGGGAAATTCAGCACCGTGTTAACGCCATTCATTAATTCCGTCCCACCATGCGCTTGCAGACGATCGACATAAGCGATCGCGCTTTTACGATTTTTCGATGTATTCGCTAACGGTTTCTCGGATAGTTGCGTGGCGCTATTGGCAAAATCAATAATGCTAAAGGTGTCCTGCGGATTCAAGCCATTGATAAACTGGCGCATCAGGTCCTTGGATTGCTCAATCGGGAAACCCGATTGAGACCCAGACGTATCAATCAGAAACACCACATCTTTAGGGACAATCTCTTTAGGTTTGTATTGAATCGCTGGGATTAAATAGATAGCGAAGTGACCGCCCCGTTCATCCCCTTGGGTTAGGACTGTCGCTTGGGTGGACGCGCCCGCCGCCCGATAGCGCAGAATCAGGTCTTGATTAGGGATGGTGTCTTGATTGTCTAGTTGCAACCGCACGG
>JAKSDM010001393.1 GCA_022360135.1 Pseudanabaenales cyanobacterium
CCGTCCGATTCTGGTGGCGTTAACCATCGATTGGCTGAATTACGGCAGTTCGCCTGAAGAGTTGGATGCAGATAGCCCGGAAGCCTTTGAGCGGATGATGATTGAACGCATTAGTGAATTGCGTTATCCGGAAGATCAAACAATTCTGGCGATGGCTCAACTAAAGCGTCGATTTGACGCCAGGTTTTTAGTCGAGGTTTTGGGGGAATCGTTTGACAACGCCCAGGCCCTGCTCGCATCAATTTCTCGCTTTTCCTTTGTGAAGTCCCACTATAATGCTGACGGTCAACTGCAAAGCTGTCTTCTCCACGATGAAATGCAGCGATTGGTGTACACCTATGTTTGGCGACTGTATGACCCCGACAATCGGGTGCGGCGGAATTGGAGCGCCAAGGCGGCGGGCTACTATGACCAACTGCTTGAGGTGGAGAACAATCCCTTATTTCGACAAAGTCTTCAATCTGAGCAGCTTTACTATGCTCTCTATGCGGACAAAGACCAAGGGTTAGACTATTGGCGCTACTTGCTTCAGCAAGCCAACACACAAGTCAACCCCAATGAGTTTAAAGAAGCCCTGAATGAAGAAGTTCAAGGCTTTAAGCATTGGTTGGACCCGGAAGAAAAACAAGAGCTGGAATTGGAATGGGCGAATTTGGCTTATGCCCGAGGCCGATATCGAGAGGCGCTGGAGGGATTTAAACGGATCTTTGATCGATCTCCGTCTAGGGTGATTCAAAGTAAGGTGCGTCCTAATCTGGTTTACACCTATACCCACCTGGATGACTTTGCCAGTGGAATCGAGATGGGCCAGCAGAGCCAAGCTTGGTTTCAGGCCGAACTTCAATCTCCTCAATCCTCCACTTGGAAGCGCCAACAACTTCTACAGGATTTAGGCAAAACCCTAAATGCAGTGGGATGGGCCTATCGTCAAAAGGGTGAATTTGATCAAGCCATTTCTTATTATGAAGCTTCCTTAGATGTGCTCAAGGAGGTGCAGGCGGCGGATCTTGATCGGGCTTCCACCAAAACTAACCTGGCCTTTCTGTTTCACACCATGGGGAAAAACCGAGAAGCGATCGCCCATGGTCGGACCGCCCTCAGAATTAGTAAACGTGCGGGCGCCTTGAAACAACTCGGCTTAACCCATAACGTTCTCGGGATTATCGCCGCTAATTCCTTACAGGGGCAAGAGGCTGTCAAGCATTTTAACTCGGCCCTCAATGCCTTCTCCGAAATTGACTACACCCGCGGTCTAGCCCTGGTCAATATTGCCTATGGTCGGCTTTATCGCCAAATTGGCTGGTATAAGGTCAAACCGGATCGAACCAATTTTGAGCTGGCTCAAGTAGACTACGACAAGGCGATGACGCTGTTTGATCTGGCGATTGACCAGATCCAACAGCGTTACCAAGTTTTACTTATGGAACTTTATAACGAAAAGGGAACTTTGCTGCGGGAGCAAGGTCTCTATGAAGAGGCCATTCATCTTTACCAAGCAAGTCAGGCGATCGCCGAAAATTTAGAGAACCCAATCTGGCTGATTGATAACTTACAGGATCGGGGGGTCGCCTACTATCTCCAGGGAGATTTGGAACAAGCCCAAACGGTGTCCACCCAGGCAAAAGTACTGGCTGAGCAGCACCCTTCTCCCCATTTAGTGGGACGGGCGCAAAGAACGTTGGCCAATGTGCTATTTCAGCAGGGGGATTATGAACAATCTCTGAAAACAGCGCTGCTATCCTGCATCAATATCTTAGACCTGGATCGGTATAGTCCGAATAACAGTCCGGCGATTAGAGAACTCTTGATTGAAGAATGGCTTACCTGGTTGACTGATGATCTGCTGGAGTCTTTGGAAGACGTGGCCTTGAAACAACAACAATGTCAGTATCTAATCGAACAGTGGGAAGTTGCAGAGGTCAACCGCCGTTCTCTCTCTGAGCATTATCCGGGGTTTATTATTACCCTTAAGGATTTGCTAATAGAGCTGAAAACCTAAGTGAGCGGTCTGTGAAATTCTAACCCCAGAAACACTTTCGACAACTCAAGATTAAATGTTGTAAGGTGGGTATAAACTTTCACATGACTAACAGTTCGCCAAGTTTAAAGTTTGCTTTTCATAACCAGGAGCAAGCCCTGAACCGGGTGAAGAACTCGTTAGGAGAGTTGGTGGTTCTAGACGCCCTGCCGGGATATGGCAAGACGGCCTTTCTCACTAAAGTTAAAGCGGAGTATGAAACCTTAGAGTGGCGCTGCGCCCTGGCCCCATTAGAGCGGGCCCGGAGTGAAATTGATGCAGTGACTGCCACCATTGAGGCGATCACCGCCGAGACAGTTGAGCCGTTGGATAATCTACCTCAAGCATTGGGACTTTTAATTGATCAGTTACAGCCCGGACAGCCGCTGGCGTTGATGTTTGATGATGTTCAGTGTCTGGAGGCTGAGGCTCTGGATTGGGTGAAGCTCAAGCTAGCGCCTAGTCTGCAGGAAGAGTTGCAGGATCTAACTGGGCATAACTTCCTTTTGATCTTCTCGGGACATAACATTAGCAGTTCAACCCAGTGGCCTAAGGGAAGCCGCTTTATCGCCCTAACTGAATTTCAGCGGGAAGCAATTCACCAGTTTATTGATGTGGCCAACATTGCTGAGTTCTGGGGAAATAGACCAGCAAATTATCGGTATTTCGTGGTTGATCGAATTTTCAGTTTTTCCGGTGGCCATCCTCGGGCGTCGATTGGCCTGATCCAGGAACTAAGAAGTGGATGGAAACCGTCTCGGCGTTTGGCCCCCCAACAAGACCTGGAAGTTTTTGAGAGACATGTAGAGCGGGAACTGAACAAGTTCACCCATAATTTGGCGCCGGTTTATCAGGCTTATCTCTCTCATTTAGTGATTTTTCGCAGTATTGATTTTGCTACCCTTAAAGTTATAGAACAGAAATATGAGTTGCCTGAGGAACAAAATCCAACTCAACTGATTAAGACATTTCGCCAGTGCAATCTGCTACTCTCCAATCGCTATGCCCCCAGCTTGACGGTTTTAAATCCTGTTTTTCGCCTGGGTTCGCTGGCCCGAATGATGTTACAGCAGTCCGATCAATACCCAATCCTGCATCGCTTTGCCCAACAAACTTATCAAAATTGGGCCGGTAACCATAGTCGCACTGCCGATGATGTGATTCGGTGTCTGCGGGAAAGTATTTATCACTGTTTAAGCCGCATGGAGGAACAACGGCGGTTAGAGGAACAGCCTGAATTTATGGAGTGTTTACATTACAGCATTCGGATTTTGAACCGCAGGCAAACGGAGATGCTGGATTCGCCGCGATCGATCCTGGAAACTCTCTTGGATGGCGATGAAGATAGCCGCACGTTATTGCAGCAACTGGATTCAGAC
Organism: Pseudanabaenales cyanobacterium; assembly: GCA_022360135.1. Lineage (GTDB taxonomy): Bacteria > Cyanobacteriota > Cyanobacteriia > Phormidesmidales > Phormidesmidaceae > JAKSDM01. The sequence goes on from JAKSDM010001393.1 coordinate 3,397, forward strand.
TGGATTAGATTGCTCAACTTCGCCTTTGCCGCTTACCCCCATTTGACCGTTCCGGATGACACCCTCCAACAGATTCAAGCGGCCCAAGATCAGTGTAAAGCGATGACGCTTGTCTTAACCGATGAAGCGGGGGAGGTGATGGGGACAGGATTTTGGGCGGCGCGGGATGAGCAACTTGATGAGCAACTTTATGTGGTGACCTGCGCCCATGTGATCAAACAATTGCGACGATCAGAAGGCGATCGCGTGCAAGCCAGAACCTTTGGCCCTAATGTCCAGGACTTAGACCTGGAAGTCTTATGGTGTCGGGTTCCTGAGGATCGGAGCGCCAAGGACTGGACAGCTCGACAGGACATTGCTATTCTTTGTCCTGTTCTCCAAGCGGCGTCTCAGACCCCCGATCTGGATCGGGCGGATCTGCTGCCCCTCAATTCGGAGGCTTTAACCCTGAATCAGTATCAGCAATCGGCAACCCTCTATAGTTTTGGGTATCCCGCCCCAAAACGACTTAAAGGCGAAAGTTTTTCCTCCCTGGTTTGTGATGAACAGGTGGGCAATGGCTTTGTCAAACTGCTCAACCTGGGGTCTAGTAAAGTAGAGGGCGGTGTTAGCGGCGCTCCTCTATCTCACGTTGAAGGGAAACAGCTGATTGGGATGATCCATGCCAAGTTAGGCGCGGACGTGGTTTATTGCATTCCGGCCGCCACTATTCTGGAGGTTTTGGCAAACATGAACCCATCCGCCTAAAGGAAAAATTGCCTAATTCTGTTAGACAGGCAGTCTTTAACCACTCACCTAAGATAACCAGAGCAAGCGACCGGAAATTTGCCAAAATTGGGATGCGCCAAATTGTCTTGACGTTGAGGAGAGGTTAACTTATGAGCCGTTTTCTATCGGTTGACACCCCTGGCGGTCCCATCTGGGTAGAGGTGTCAGATGCTGAGGACACCGCGTCCGTGGAGCTGGTGGCCAACCGCAAGGATATTTATCGCACCTTTGAGCAGTCTGCCCAGGCCCTAAAGCGGAATGCCCAGTACTTAATCGATTTAATGGCGAGTTTGGGGCCAACGGAGGTGGAAGTGACCTTTGGTATGAGTGTGGGGGTGGAAGCGAGCACGCCTGTGTTTGCTCTAGCCCAGGTGAATGGTGAAGCGAGTTATACCGTAACTTTGAAGTGGCAGTCTGGAGATCAATCTGAGGGTCGATCTGAGGCTGAATCTGATGTAGACAAAGATTGAGGGCGATCGCCATGTCTAACTTAGATTCATTTGAAGATTCAGGCGATCAGGATTCTTGTCGGTCTCTCGCTCTCCAGGCCCTCCCCCAACTGCTTACCAGTGAAACCGCCTTCCATGAATCGGACTGTGATTGCGCCTGTTCTAATGCGCCGTTTACGATCGCGGCGATCAACTCAGCCGAAACTCGGTTCTCAACCTTGCCGGACACGTATACGCACCCTTTGCGCCAGGGGTTTCATCTGGCGTTTAGTCCCTTCGCCCCAGCTGGTCCCAGTGTGCTGAATCCGGCGGCGTGGCGACGGTATCAAGCCTTTACCCAGGCAGCCCAACCACTAACTGAGGCGATCGACCAAAAGCTAGCGCAACAACATTTACTGACCCCAATTGGTCGCCTGCCCCAGATTCACCCCACCCCGCCGGATCAGCTGACTGCCTGGCTCCATGTCACCAACGCCTGCAATTTAGACTGTCCCTATTGCTATGTGCGTAAGTCTTCCGCCCACATGAGCCTAAACACTGGCTTAGATGCGGTGGAAACCCTGTTCACCGTCGCCCAGCGCCAGGGTTTACCTCAAATCAAGCTGAAATATGCGGGGGGAGAAGCCACCCTTCACTTTTCCCTGATTCAAAAGTTGCACGATCGCGCCGTCAAACTCGCTCAACAATCTGGCTTGC
>JAKSDM010000383.1 GCA_022360135.1 Pseudanabaenales cyanobacterium
CCATCATTAAACACATGCCCTTGATGTCCGCCACATCGGGCGCAGTGATATTCTGTTCGCGGAATAATCAACTTAAAGTCCAATTTTGTTTCCAAATGTCCCTCAATTGACGTGAAGAAACTGGGCCATCCAGTGCCGCTGTCGTATTTCATATCTGCAGCAAATAACGCCAACTGACATCCGGCGCAAACATACGTTCCCTGACGTTTCTCACGATTTAAGGGGCTGGAAAAGGGCGGTTCTGTCCCTTCTTCACGGAGGATATGAAACTGCTCAGGAGTTAGAATTTGCAGCCATTCCTCATCCGATTTGATGATTTTCTCAATCTCTATCGCTTCAGCTTGAGCTAACTGATTAGACGCCATCAATGGGAAGGCTACTGGACTGAGTAAAAAACCAAAGAAATAACGTCGATTCATTATTAGGTTATCCATCTTACTCTAGCGACTGTCGATACGCCGCTAACAACTTAGGCAAATAGTCATACCCATCCACCCCAATCAGCGGCAGAAACTGAGAGCGGTACTGCGACAGAGTTGTTTGAAACGCCTCAGACCCAAGCTGACCGTACAGAATACTGAGGATGCCTGCCGGTTGCCGCCACTGTGGCGAATTGATTTGGTGTAGCAAATACATACCTAGACAGCCGGTGAAAATGGCCATCTGCTGATGGTCCAGACCCCGATGGGCTTCGGCCAAGTAGGCGTAATTCAACCCTAGCAAAGCGCGATCGCCAATGGCCTGAGCAATTTGCAGTCCCTGTTCTAGCGAATTAATCGCCGCCTGATGCTGGCCCAAAACCACCTGAGCCACCCCCAGGCTGTTGGCGCAGAGGGCTTGGCTGGGCCGATCGCCCACTTTCTCAGCGGCCTGGAGTCCTTGCTGCAGATAATCCAGGATGCGTTCATACTGGTCTGGATCGAGCTGGTTTTGCTGCTGCGCCTGGAACACTTCGCTGTAACCGTAGTTAGCCAGAGCATTGGCTTCCCCCAACCGATCTCCGGTTTGCCGAGCTAGGATTAAGGCGCGCTGGCTGTTGCTAATTGCGGCTGAATAGTCTTTTTGCACCACCCAAGTGCGGCTGAGGTGATTGAGGTTGGCGATTTCACAACGGCGATCGCCTGCGTCCCGAGCAATTTCCAAAGCTTGCTGGTGCAGCTGTAAGGCTTGCGAATACTCGCCCAGAGTTCGCTGCGAGTAGCCCAATAGGGTAAGAATGCGAGCTTTGCTTTCAGTATTGGGGGCCTGACGGAGCGGTTGATCCAAATAGTCCAGCATGGCTCTTAGCGATTCTCCTGACAGGGCGGCGAATAGTCCGCCGTAGAGGGGGAAATAGCCTTGCTGGGCAAACTGGACCAATACCTGCAGCGCCATCTGGAAACAGCCCTCTGCTAGAATCCTCTGGTTGAGCTGGCTGAAGCGTTGGGACAGCTGACTCCAGACCACGGTAAAGGTCAAAAAGGCGGCGATAGAAAGTCGTTTGCCGGCTCTGGGGTCGTAGGGCTGCTGATCAAACCAGCTGACCAGACTCAACTGGAGTCGCTGCAAAACCAGGGCCATTTCGACCCAATCAGCGATATGTAGCGGGGAGGGGAACCCCTCGGTTGTGATCGCCTGGTGTTGCGCCAAATCGCCAAATAACGCCTTCAGCCCATCGCTGTTCACCGCCTTCGCCCAACTCGCCCAGGGGCCACGCTGCTCCGGCAGATTACCAAAACCCAGAGCGCCTTGACTCTGGTCATAAATCCAGCTCACCACATTTGCTTCCAACTGTCGCCAGGTGTTTAGCCCCTGGTGCAGTCCAGTTGCCAGATCACTCAGGCTTGGGGTAGCTGAACCAGTAGCCGAGGAGACGACAGCGGCGCTACTCCCGGCCTGCTGCAACTTTTGAACCAATTGCTGCATCTGATCACGGGTTAAGACGTTGGGTTGATTGGGATCAAGAGCCTGCAGGAGTTGACTGAGTCGCTCATCGGGTTCTGCCACGCTCAGAGCTTGAACCACCGTTAAGAGTGTGCTGTTGGCCTGGTTCTGTTTTTGCCAGCGCTGCCACTCTCCCTGGATAGTTTTCAGGGCGCGCTGTTTGCGGGTGGCTTTGGCTTGTTTGAATTCGTCGGTTTCGTTGGTCAGTTGGGTCTGGATTTGATCAAATTGCGCTTGCAAACACCGCTCAAAAATTTCGCCCGAGCCGATGCTGATATCTGCCTGCAGCATCTGGTAAACCTGTTCCTTAGAGCGAATTTCGCCCTTGAGCGTAGCGGCCACAATGCGGTCAATTAATTCCAGATAGCGATCGCGCATAGGTTCAGGAAAGACTAAGCTTACCGTTTCAGCCTAGCAAAGTAGATTTAAAGGTAGACTTAATCGCTGATCATTGATACGTTGGGTTCAACCACCGTTGGCCAACTCTTAAAATTACGACGCACCCAATCCATCCCCACCTCGTTATTGAGCTTAATTTTCTGAGGGTGATCTGGGTAGAGCTGAGTCAAAATGTTGGCGTCTTGCTCAACCACCGTTTTACTCAGGTTCAGAAACCCCCCTTTCATTAGCTTAAAGAGGGGACTTTTAGGCTGGGCGAATAAGAGAATATAAGTTCGCGTGCGTTCAGCCGCCTCAGGTACGAATAGATGACACTGGGCAATGGTTCCAGCCGCACTTTCGCCGTGAAAGATTACTAATGAAGGAAAGTGATTTTCTAAATGGGCCTCGATCACCTTAGGCATCGTTAATATGGCTGGGTTGCGCACAATCTCACGCCAGGTAGGAGACGCCGTTGGGGTTTTGAAAAAGGCTTCGGAACAATGCCCCTGATCGATAAACTGTCCAAACTGGACTTCTTCAATCCGAAACAAATCGCGATGAGTCCCGTTCTGATGATTGTAATCGTGCATATTGAGGAGCATGGACAGTAGCGGTGTCGCCACACTCATATCCGCTGTGGCGCCAACAAACTCATAGGCCGCCGCCAGTTGATTGAGAACAGTAGGAATCGGCATCCTGGGCTCAGGGTCTCCGTAGGACCAGATAAAATCATCCTGAACAATCAATTCCAACGGTTTGAGTTGCGATCGCGTTTTCTTTTTAGATCCCGGTAGAACCGTACACCCCTCAAGGTCAAATTCCAACGCATGGAACGGACAAACCACGTTACTAGAGCCATCGGCTTGGGCTTCGCACCAACCGGCGGAAAGCATCGCGCCCATATGAGGACAGGCGTTGGGCAAGGCATGAACCG
>JAKSDM010001452.1 GCA_022360135.1 Pseudanabaenales cyanobacterium
GATTGTCGCTGATCGTAAGTTTTCATTTGCTGGAGCAGGGGAGCGGCTTGAGGATGGTCGAGCAAAGCGGTGATCTGATCCTGACGGCTGGCGCCAGACGCCCGATTCACCAACACCTCGTAGTAAGCAGTCAGACTATGGTGACGGTGTTGCTTTAGCCAACCCTCAATAGCGGCGCCATAACGATGATTGAATGCTGTCTCCGCAATATGGGGATTGCCATGACCGTCGCTTGTGCCGCCTGCCCAATATTTAGGCGCCCCACTCATAATTTCTAGATGACGAAACTGGAAGGATTGGAAACCACTAGTCGGACCAATGCTAGTGCGGAATTCTGCAAACGCCCGCATCGTTGTCAGAATGGGCATTGTGATGACAACCACTTGGTAGAGGCGCAGAACTCGCTCAAAAAAATAGCAGGCTTCATTGGTATCGCCAATAATGGGCGCCATTTTGAGGGCGTCTGCGATCGCATCCAGCACCCGCTCCAAGTCCAAAATCATCTGGTGGAAAGCCAACTCACAAATCTGATGCACCGCAATAAAGAGATCCTCATCCTGAGAGGCCGTGATCGGTCGCTTGCAGCTCAGTAGATTTTCCAGACCGTGATAACTCCAATAGTGATTCTGGCTGATATCCAGGGTGGGATTGTGGGGAGGTAGGGGTTGAGCACGATAGGGCGACGCCATGGGAATCAAAGATGAAGATTGGGGACTGGGTAAAGGTTACAGAACAATTTCCTGAATATCGGCCAGGTCCGGCAGTGCAGATTGATTGCCTGCAGGGATGTCATGAGGTGCGCCGCGCTGGCAGCGAATGGCAAAGGGACAGGTCGGACACAATCCTTTAGATATTTCGACTTGAGGGAAGGGAGCGTGGTCCAGCCGCCAGGCCGTTAGCCGATCCGTTAACATTGTCAGATCTTGTCGAATTTGGTCATGCAGCGTCAGGTTATGGTCAAACCGAAGCGGTTGAGGGGCAAGCTCACCGGTTTGCGGATTTCGATGGCGGACAAACCAGTAGGTCATGGACACCTGCTCTGGTTTTAAATCGGTTGTTTCCGTCAACACGTATAAATAGAGGCGAGACTGCCAGTCTTCAGCTAAGGGCCGGCGATCGCGCGGTTGAGGATATGTCTTCCAATCAAAAATCCGCCCCTCCTCCGGACTCAAAATCAACAGGTCATAGATCACTGTCAGCAGATATCCCCGAAACTCCAAAGTGCAGCGATGCTCACTCTGGCGAAAAGTGAAATCATCCTGATTCGCTGGATCAAATACCGTCGGCGCCGCCGCCACTAACCCGGTTAGACTCTCCTTAAACTGCCAATCTTCAGCCGTCAGCAAATCAATCGGCAAGCCCAACTCCCGCTGCTGCATCAGCAGGTGAAACCGCCCTCCCCAAACCAGCCGCGCCTGCTGCTCTGGCGTTGCCAAAGCCCCCAGCTGATCAAGATAGGTATGTTGAAACTTCCGGGGACAAACCGACAACAGATTAAATTGCCCCTGAGATAAACTGGTCAGTGGGAGAGATTTGGGCCTTTCCGTCACGATTGCTTCGTCAACACAAACACATTTCCCTGGTTCCCCCGAGCAATCCTCATATCCTGATCAAGATAGGTAATCTCGATCCA
>JAKSDM010001145.1 GCA_022360135.1 Pseudanabaenales cyanobacterium
AGGACGGATCTCTCGTCGGCATGTGATGGAGCATATGGTGTCTGCAGGGCCTTGCTCTCTGGCCCCGGCGCTGCTAACCAATCTGTTTGCGGGCATGATTTTCACCATTCAAACTGCTCGCGAACTGGTTCGCTATGGGGCGCTACATACCCTCGGCGGCGCTTTTGCTGTGGCATTCTGTCGAGAACTCTCACCCATTCTGACGGCTGCTATCCTGGCTGGCCAGGTCGGCTCTGCGTTTGCTTCAGAAATTGGTTGTATGAAGGTGACCGACCAGATTGACGCCTTGAAGGTCCTTCGCACGGATCCAGTGGACTATCTGGTTGCTCCCCGAGTCGTCGCCTGCTGCATTATGCTGCCAGTTCTAACCGTAATTTCCTTGACCATTGGTATTGGCGGAGGTGTATTTGTCGCGCAGTACTTCTACCAGGCGTCGCCCTCGGTCTTTTTAGAATCAATCCGCTCCCTTCTGGATCTGACAGATTTGACGACTGTACTCCTCAAGGCAGTGATTTTCGGCGCCATGATAGCCTTGTCAGGGTGTAGTTGGGGCTTAACGACCACCAACAGCAAGAGTGTCGGCCGCTCTGCCACCGCTGCGGTGGTGACGACTTGGGTCTCTTTGTTTGTAATTGACTTCTTCCTATCCCTCATTTTGTTTGGAGACGTGGGTGTGGCAATACACTGAACCCCTCCCCTTTGGCGATAGGGATATCAATCACTGGGCATTTGAAGTGGAAGAGAGTGAATTTTGATAATAATTTCAGCCCCAATGCTTGAGTCAGTCAATTGTAAATCGATGCTCTCGGACATCTTCACAAAATTCCTGGGTCGCCTGCAGGATTGTTGTTCGTAAGTCAGCATAGACTCTGGCGAATGGGGGTTGTCGGTCTGAGAGGCCCAATAGGTCGTGGGTGACGAGGATCTGTCCATCACAATTGGGACCAGCGCCAATCCCGATTGTGGGAATGCTCAGGGATTGGGTAATTTCTACAGCGAGGTTTGAGGGAATATGCTCCAGGACGATCGCAAACGCACCTGCTGCTTCAAGTGCGATCGCTTGATCCAAAATACGTTGCCTGGCTTCGGCAGTTCTTCCCTGTTGACGTAAACCCAGGTTATGAATCGATTGTGGAGTTAACCCTAGATGCCCCATGACTGGAATGCCCCGTTCAACCAGATGGGTGACAATTTCAGTCACGGCCGGATAACCGCCCTCCAGTTTGACCGCTTGGGCGCCCGTTTCCTTGAGGACTCGACCCGCTGAGTGGAGAGCTTGACTTTTGCTATCTTCATAGCTGAGAAACGGGAGATCACAAACTAGTAGGGCTCGCTTGACGCCTCGACGAACTGCTTTAGCATGATGAATCATCTCATCAAGGGTAACAGATAGGGTAGTTTCATAGCCTAAGGCCACCATTGTCAAGCTATCGCCAACCAGGACGAGGTCTATGCCTGCTGCATCCAGAAGCTTTGCAAATGAATAGTCTGAAGCAGTCAGTGCAGCGATCTGACGTCCTTGTTGTTTCCATTGGGTCAACTTTTGTGGAGTGACTTTGGTGACTTTGGGTTCTGCAGCAACCATAATTTTAATCTCCTCTCACGCCCTTTATCTATCTTCAAAGGCTGAATAGGTTCGGCTGAATCGATCTTAACGCCCTCCTATTCACAAATGGGCGTCAGATTTGTCAGGGATAGCCGATCTAACCGTCTCAAATGCTTTCATCCAGCCCTATTTCGCTAACTATGCTCCGCCATCAGACTTCAATGCCCCTTGCTGTCACGGACGAGTTGCACATCATGAATGGGACAGTTAGGAATTACTTGCTCGCGATCGCGACGATACCAGGTCTGATGACAGCTGGCGACTGGGCAGAGGTATCGAGGACTTTCCACTGAGTGCCTTGTTTCTGGCAGGGGAGAGTAGGTTCTAATTACTTTCAAGATGGCGTCAGCTGGATAGTTCTCTTCTACATAAAGTCTGAGCCACTCTCGGGTGGTTTCGTACTCGGCCAATAGCGTCAGGATTTGTTGGTCAACGTCCTGTTCTGAGACCGCTGTGGAAAGCAAGCTCTCTAGCTGCTGGCTGACTCTTTGAGCGATCGCAGCGTCTAATAGCTCTGGGATAAACGGACGTATTTGGTGAGCAGCTTTCAGGAGTTTATCGGGTGGGAACATAGCGAGCACTTAACGGTTGGAGAACATAAAAAATCACTTAAAAATAGACTATCTAAATAGTAAAAAATAGTCCATCTAATAGCCGCAGAAAACTAATAGCTACAGGGAAAAATTGCTAGAAGAGGTTGGTTAAATTAGTAACAGTCTCCATTCTAAGTAGGTGAGCACTGGAATCTGCCGCCATATAACCAATTATAGATACGCTCAAATTTTGTCTCTCCTACGCCGAGCGACTAATATGCAAAAGTCATTGGAATAGAGATCAAGGAATACTTTCAGAGGAGAGAATACGGACTCTAGATTTATCCACTTCAATACTTCAACACTTTAGATTTACAGAGACTTCAAAAAGCTTCCCTCAGCAAACACTGAAAATATGTCTATGTGGCAACACTCCATGTCAGCAGCTTTAATAGCAATTCAATTTTTCGTTTTGATGGGCAGACTGGAGATTTTATTGCAGTGCTACAATATACAGTCATACCAAAACGATTTGAAGATGAGCAAAATATAGCCGCTGGAAGTCTTACTGGGTAACGATTTATTATGTTCAGCCTCAAATCAAATTGGTATCAGAAACGTTTGATAGCTTGAGAGGCAAGTTCTTCTTTGCCTCTCCGGGTGGGTTAGCATAGGAAAAACTCTTCCCATTAATTTCCTGCGGTTTGATGGTCAAACCGGAGATTTCATTGATGAGTTTATTCCCGCTGGGACAGGAGATCTGGATGGCGCTGGATGGCTTGTTTTCAGTGATGCCAGCAAGCAGACCCTTGACCGCCGTCAGAAACCACGATACGTCAAGGTAAGCAGACTATAGGTTTATGGCCGATAGCAGACTGACTGAGTGACCCCCCATGAATACTGTGAGGACGAGTATGGCCGGATCAAGATTTCTGCTTGACTGCTAAAATTTGGTCTAGCGCGGGCATCACTTCTGACGCTGTTGCAAGAGCCTTCTGATGGTCCATCGTGGCCTTGACCAGCTTCCCGAGGGACTGAATCACCTGCTTAGCTCGTTCCAGCTCTTCCCCTGACAGGAGTTCTCCTGAGACCAAACTTTGCAAAACAGTGCGATAATCGCCCATCTCCTGAATCACTTTTTGTCTCTTTTCTAAGGCGGTCAGCAGTTCTTTGAGCGGTTTGATCAGTTCATCTGGGTCCTGTAACTTTTCAGCCACCTTGGCGTCCCCTGGGTCCTGTAGCTTTTCGGCCACCTTGGCGTCCCCTGGGTCCTGTAGCCTTGACGTTGCCTTGGCGTCCCCTGAACTCGGCTGGTTTTTGCCTTCTTCGCTGCTCTGCCGAACTTTAGCTTTTTCGGTTGCTGAAGCCTTTTCGGTTGCTGTCCCCTTTTTCAATGTGTTGCGATTATTGTCCATTCTCAACTCCGGCTAACTTCTTTGCTGGTAATCATAGGATATCAGAGTATTTTTGTACTATCCTATAGAGTATTTTTCTTAATACATTAAGAATTAACGTATTTGCATTTTGGTGGCCGGTCGGTATCGTTTTTTGGAACCAGTGTCCTGATCAAGCAATCTATTAACTCGTCACCTTTAACCTGCAAGGGATCACTGCTTAGAGCCCACTATATTTAGTGTTACGCTTTAAATTGTGATTAACTCAAGTTAGACCCATCGACTCTTCTGGTCTGTGAGTGGGTTAACAAATCATGTTGATGTTTAATCTGCTCATTACTCGAACTTTAACTCTGAATCGTACTCTCAAGGGCATCTCGTGTGAATTGCGGGGTGTCATTTCTCTAGGAGAGATTCAATGGGTACAGCGCCTAAAGGAACTGTAGAATCCTCCCAAGC
>JAKSDM010001609.1 GCA_022360135.1 Pseudanabaenales cyanobacterium
AACTTGAGGATAATCTGGCCAGTTCTCTATCCTTAGGCAAAGAAGCAAGCGGCGAAGAACAAGAGTAGACGTCGCCGACTAGCGGCAATGTAGAGACGCCGAAATCCGCCGCCTCTACAAAATTTATAATGATCTAGATAAGTAGGTAGGCAAAATTAATTACAGAGAAAAACCGCTGAAACCACTCGAATATGGTCACCCAGTCTGTAAATATTTCTGCCCAGGTACTTAACAGTTGTTAATCGAACGTCAATCTGCGTAGTTTGCCTTCATCCAGTCACTATTTTTTACCAGGCCCACTCTACGCTACTATTCTTGTAATTCTTCAGGTAAAGCAGTAGGGAGCACATCCAATGTCTCTTTACTGCCGTTGCGATTCACTTCCACCTCAAGGATTTCGCCAATAGCGCTGGCTTCAACTTGGGTTTGAACCTCTGTGGCGTTTTTCACAATGGCCCCATCAATCTTGTTAATGATGTCGCCCTGCTTCAGACCGGCTTTTTCCGCAGGGGCTCCCTCCATCACTCGAATGATGATGACGCCTTCGTCTTGAGTAACTTTGAGATCTAGATCTTTATCCCGATTAATCTGTTCTCGTATCTCCGGCGTCAGGTTCACCATCTGGATCCCGAGATAGGGATGTTGGACCTCTCCGGTTTCAAAGAGTTGATCAGCAATCCGTTTCACTGTTTCAATCGGAATGGCGAATCCAAGGCCCTGAGCATTGGCTCGAATAGCGGTATTCATGCCAATCACCTCACCCCGATCATTGATCAAAGGCCCCCCTGAGTTGCCCGGGTTAATCGCGGCGTCGGTCTGAATAAACCGAACTCGTTTATCCGGCACCCCTACTTGAGAGCTGGTCCGACCAATGGCGCTAATGATGCCCGCTGTAACCGTATTGTCCAGCCCAAGTGGATTGCCAATCGCGATCGCCCATTGTCCGGGGGACAATTTTTCAGTACTTCCTAAGGAGACTATCGGTAAGTCAGTCGCTTCAATCTTAATCACCGCAATATCGGTAATCGGATCTGACCCCAAGACTTCTCCCTCAAATGTCCGACTGTCCCTGAGGGTAACGGTGACAATATCAGCTCCCTCAACCACATGAGCATTGGTGATTAAGCTGCCATCCGAGCTGATGATAAATCCTGAGCCCGTTCCCTTTTCAAGGTGTTCGTAAAACGGGGCTGTCGGCTCCTTATCGCCAAAAAAACGTTTGAATAAGGGATGCTGAAAGGCTTCAGGGATGTCTTCGGCAACCGACCGGGCGGCGTCAATCCGTACAACCGCAGCGCCAACTTGCTCGACAGCCTCAGCAATAAAATTGGGATTATTCTGTTCCAGAATCGCCGCAGGGGTAGCGAACTGTCTCGTTGTCTCGACTACCGACTGCAAAGATGTTGTCACTGCCTGAGGCTTGGCGATCGCCTTTACTTCTTGTTGATCGGATAGATGTTGAGAGAAAGTTTGCCGGAAAAAGTGATGACCAAACCATCCTGTACCGCACCCTGCCGCCAATAGTACAGTATATATTCCCACATGCTTGGGAGAGAGCCTCATGACATTTTCCTCGTGGTTAAGAGACGAACTGGAGTTTTGAGTCTTGCTTGGATGACTATATTGGATGACTATACTTTAACGAATTTACCTAAGCAATCCGCCAGATAATGGGTAGGACTTTATCCGAATCTACCTAATATTTTGTCAAGATCTTCATTAAAGATCATGGCAGGAACCCAAAAGAATTCCCCAACTTCTCTAGATTTATGGGATTAGTATTTCAGTTAATCGGGACTGCAGCGGTCGGGTTAGGCTTACTAACCCAAACCGTATTCCATCAAGACATGTTGATGCTTGGTGTGGCTCAATTAGCAGACACCTCGATCTGTCCGCCCGCGGCGCTATCTCAGCTGGTCAGGCGCGTGATTGAACCCGGAGAGACCCTTGAGGCCATCGCCCAGCAATATGGTTTGATCCCAGCCACCCTCCTGGGAATGAATCCAGCCCTGCGTCAAGGCAGTATTCCTGTAGGGAGGGAAATTGTGATTCCCCCTTATAACGGTATTCAAGTTGACGTTCCACCAGGACAAACTTGGCTGCAGATAGCCGCAGCCTACAACGTACGGGCGGATGTCTTATTCGAAATCAATGGCTGTCAGACCGCCGTACCCCCTACTATCTTCATTCCTGGTGTTAACTGGTTTCCTGACCTCACCACCGCCAGTTCAAGCGCCTCCTCTCCCACCCCCTCAACCCAAGCGCTTCAAGGCTACCCTCTGCCTGAACAGGCGGCCATTGTTTCCCACTACGGGTGGAGCCCTCATCCCGAGCGGGATGAGTTAGTATTTAACAGCGGCATCGCCCTAGCTGTCGCCGCCAATACTCCTGTTCTGGTTGTGGGAGACGGCGTTGTTGCTTTCTCAGGCCAGCAAGAAGGCTACGGCAATCTAGTTGTAATTAATCATCGTCAAGGACTACAAACTCGCTACGCTAATCTTGTCAACCTATCGGTCAGAGTTGGCCAAACCGTTCGCCAAGGCGCCCAACTCGGCGTCATCGCTGAGGGGAGTACGGCAACAGGCTCCTACTTATACTTCGAAGTCCGCTCTAACTCTGACCTTGGCTGGGTTGCCCGCGATCCACAGGAGTATATTCCAGCTTTAGGACTGCGGTAAAATTATGGTCAAATCGTAGAAATCTCGCCTGGAAGCGCCTACAATTGCCCAATAGTCCCTCAAAAATGCAGAGTATGCTAGCGGTAAGTATCGGCTATGGCCAGACACAATCCAGGCCAACGGGCCTACGAAGATCCTAATCTATTTACGGGTGGGGAAATTGGCGCTGAGAGATCTCACCCGGTAAAGCGAGGGTTTTGGGTAAATTTATTCCTCTCCCAGCCTCTTCTGATGTTGGGCGGAATGTGGATGTTGTTTGTATTGATAGCTGTGCTTGCCTTTGGCGGACTGCTCGATCCGGGGTTGAAGGATCTACCTAAATTGCCCCCTATGGAACAATCCCGCGTATTAGAAAACAAGCGGTCTGCAGCCAAGGAATCTACCGATCAAGACACTCAGCCCGCTGAACCGACGGATATTCAACCTACCCCTGCTCCTAAGCCTAATGCAACCGACAATTCACTTGAAGTGAATGGGGCAAGCCAGCGTCCAGGCCCTAGCATCCCGATTTGGTCCCTGGCGGCTCTAGTATTGACCTGTGCAGTTGGTTGCCGGGTAATCAATCATTACCTGAATGCGCCGCCTTCTCCGCCGGTCAAAAATCGGCGTCAACCTCAGCCGATTAAGCCGAGCCGACCGACTTTCCGATCTCTGAAGCGGCTCAAGCCTTACGTCGCTCCGACGGCAACCTCCTTACAAACAACTGGCAAAATTCAGCGACTTCCCGAGCCAGCGACAAACGTTAATTCTCCCAACCCCTCTTCGGCTGACGCAAAACCCGTCGTAACGACAGTGGTTCCCCCGACTGAAAGTAATCCTCTAGATTGGCCTGACGGTAGTCTTGCTCATCAGCTCGATCTGCGACAGCAGAAATCTCTGTCCTCATGGCTTTGAAAGTGATCTCCTCCCTTGCCCGACCTGCCCATCGTCTATCACCCTGACTATGTTGCGCCTTTGCCAGCAGGTCATCGTTTTCCGATGGCCAAGTTTGGAGGACTCTACGAACGGTTAATCCGTGACGGGGTGGCGTCAGTCAGTCAGGTTTATCAACCGACCCTGCCCCCTCCAGCCTGGATTGAACAGGTCCATGCTCGCGACTATGTTGACGCATACCGCCAGGGAAAGCTGGATAGCAGGGCTCAGCGCCGGATTGGGTTGCCCTGGAGCCCAGCTCTTGTACGGCGCACCTGTATGGCCGTCGGCGGAACTGTATTGACGGCTAAGCTAGCCCTAGAACAAGGGCTGGCTTGCAACACTGCCGGAGGGACACACCATGCTTTCCCAACCTATGGTTCGGGATTCTGTATTTTTAATGATCTGGCGATCGCAGTCCGTGTGCTTCAACAAGCAAGTCTGGTTCAAACAGTCCTGATTGTGGATCTAGATGTCCATCAAGGAGACGGCACCGCCTGTATCTTTCAGGACGACCCCGATGTTTTCACATTTTCTATGCACTGCGCCGTTAACTTTCCTAGCACTAAACAACACAGTGATCTGGATGTCCCCTTACCAGCAGGTATGGAAGACGACGCCTATCTGCAAACCCTGGCGGCATACTTACCTGATCTGCTTAGCCAGTTCCAGCCGGATTTGGTGCTGTACGATGCAGGGGTAGATCCCCACTTAGGCGATCGCTTAGGCAAACTCGCCCTCACGGACACCGGCCTATTCCGTCGAGAAATGCAGGTCCTCAGCACCTG
>JAKSDM010000169.1 GCA_022360135.1 Pseudanabaenales cyanobacterium
ATCAATAATATCAAAGAGTTATTCAGAACGGATAACAAACCTTATTTACTAGACGGAAAAGTTCAGTGTTCTAAGCTGAAACAAGCGATTGAGTTTAGATCGGTTAACTTTGGCTATGATGCGGACAATTTAGTATTACACGATATAAATCTGACTATTAAACGGGGTGAAACGGTTGCCCTCGTGGGCGCGTCTGGCGCTGGAAAAACGACCCTGGCGGATCTAATCCCTCGCTTTTATGATCCAACCCAAGGTGAAATTCTGATTGACGGAATTGCTCTGCCAGCGTTTACATTCAACTCACTCCGCCATAGGATTTCGGTTGTAAGTCAGGATACATTTATTTTCAATGCCTCCGTCCGCAACAATATTGCCTACGCAATGGCAAAAATTGATGAAGCGGCAGTTTTGGAGGCGGCTCGATTCGCCAATGCAGTGGAATTTATTCAAGACTTGCCTGAGGGTTTTGACACCCAATTGGGAGATCGGGGGATTCGCTTATCGGGAGGTCAGCGCCAGCGGATCGCGATCGCGCGCGCCCTATTGCGTGACCCAGATATTTTGATTCTAGACGAAGCGACCAGTGCATTGGATTCGATATCTGAACGATTGATTCAGGAATCTATAGAGAAGCTTGCTGTCGGACGAACTGTGATTGCGATCGCCCATCGATTATCAACCATCGTTCGAGCCGATAAGGTGGTCGTGCTTGAGCAGGGACGGATTGTGGAGCAAGGAAACTATCAAGAATTGTTGGACCGACGCGGCGAGCTTTGGAAATATCACCATATGCAGCACGAATTTGGTCAAGTCGGTTAGATTCACTTAATCAGTATCTTTGCCCAAGCAGCATAGAGCTAAGCTGATTCATTTTTGGACGCTTTCTAATAGGAATTTACATCACAAAGAGTATGGCAACTTCAACCCTGCGGTCACAAAAGAAAAGCATCAAAATAGGTGTGATCGCTAACGAATTTTTTGAACTCTCCATTGGCCGGATGGGGGGCTTTGGCTGGGCGACGCGTCAAGTAGCGAAATGCTTCAACACTGATCCAGATCTAGGGATCGATGTCGTATTTCTATCGGGTGATTTACGCACTTCCTCTGACCAGCCAGAAACCTTGATTCATGGCTCTCGCCTCATTGCTCGCCAACGGAATCAGTTTGAGTACGCTCGTCGTATTTGGTCAGAGGGGATCGATCTGTTATTAGCGATTGACTATCGAACCAACTATCGTCCTCTGTTTCGGCTCTTGCCTCGTACTCCAATCATTGTCTGGGTGCGTGACCCTAGACCCCCTGAAGACATCGCTAAGATTAACACCACTCGTATTCCAGGCCAAGAAAACATTCGGCCTAAAGGGATTGATCCAATTGATTGCACCTCGTTAGCGCAAGTTGTTAAAACCTCGAAGTGGCTGCGCCGTTCGGTTCAATTCGCCACGCCTGCTCCTTTCCTGGCCGATAAAGTCTTAGGGACTTATGGCGTTCAACCGTCAGAGGTATCTTTTCTGCCCAATATTATCGATCTGGAGCCAGGAGAGGTGATTAAAAGCGAGAAGCCCACCGTAGCCTTTCTGGCTCGCCTTGATCCCTACAAACGGCCCTGGCTATTTGTAGAACTTGCCCGTCATTTTCCGGATGTCGAGTTTATTTTTCTGGGCCAGGCCCACCATCGTGGGGAAGGCGCTTGGGAACCCGATTCACTGCCGGACAATGTGAAATTGATGGGGCATGTTGGCGAAGAAAAGAAGATCCACCTCCTCTCTTCTGCTTGGGTCTTAGTCAATACCTCAATCCATGAGGGCTTAGCGGTTAGCTTTCAGGAAGCCTTGAAGTGTGAAACCCCCATTCTCAGTTGCGTCAATCCCGAGAGTGTGGTTTCTCGCTTTGGCATTTACGTTGGCAGGTGGGATGGAACCGGTCTAGAAGGCATGCCAAAGTTTGTTGAAGGGCTGACTCGTCTGCTGAAAGATAAAGACCTGCGGACTCGCTTGGGTAAGGAAGGGTGTGAGTGGGTAACCGAAAACCATAATAAGTCGCGGTTCCTCACGACGTTCAACAATTTATGTACAAATGCTGGAGTGTCGAGACGACCGTGCTTAAAGACTTCCTTAAAGGAATGATAGGCTCATCCTTTCCCTTTGGATGCTTTCACTTGTGCGAACCCAAGTGCTCGAAGACTATCGGCAAGATATTTTGAGGCTTTAAGCGCTAATCCATAGGGATCTTTCTCAATGTTTGCAGACCTGATCATTAATTTTGC
>JAKSDM010000546.1 GCA_022360135.1 Pseudanabaenales cyanobacterium
AACACTGATTACCGGCGGTAGCAGTGGCATGGGACTGGAAACCGCTCGTTGCATCCTGCGGGCCGGTGGAAATGCCGTCATCACCGGGCGGACGCTTTCGACATTACAAGAAGCACGTTCGAGCCTGGTTGAAACCGATGATGGTGCTGTGGACCGGGTGATGATCTCTCAGAGTGACGCCAGCGACTTGGATTCGGTCGTCAAAATGCTGGAAGACACTAAAGAAAGGTTTGGCGGCTTAGACAACTTGCTTGCAAATGCCGGTATTGGAATTTTCAAGCCATTAGCAGATTTTACGGTTGATGACTTCGACTCTTCCAAAAATTTGTAACCAGGACGAGCGATTGCCATGCAAGTAAATTAATGCTAAGCAGTGAGGATAATTATCGTTCTCATGAATATCATCAGAACTTGTAGTTTGCAGACATGAATTGTGAGGAAACAATGTCTTTGACGGTGAGTGCATCTTTAATTCAACAGGCTGAAGCTGACCAGGTCGATGAAAGCGCTTTTGTAGACAGCATCCGAGAGTCTCTGCCCTATGCTTGGAAGATTGCTGAGAAGCTCGCGCACAGTATTCACCAGGAGGGAATGGAGTGGGCTAATTATGCCATTGCTCCACCGAGTGAGCAGGCGCGGGGGCAATTGCTCCGTATGATTGGTGGAGACGCCATTCGAGGAGCCGTTGAGCAGCACTTTGACTTGAAACTCGCATTCCAAAATTGCCACAATATGGCCGCCTTTCGGCGCGATCGCCTCGATTCCATCGCTTATCGTGATTTTGTTTCAATTAGGAGCCAAATTCTCAATCAAACTCCTGAAATGAGAGATTGCTAAGGCTCATTCCCTGAGAGGGGCAAAAGGAAATTTGCGGCGGGTTGTGGGGCCAAGCTTGTTCCAAAACCCGCCAAAACAGCCAAAATATTTGAATTTTGACCTGATCCCTGAGGTTTAGGGCCGTGGCGTTCATGTAGGCGGCTCCTAGCTTTTCGATGGCGGCGAGGTTGTCGAAGCAACCGATAGGTGAAACTGATCTCCGGCGTCATCCAGTTGAAAATCGACAATGTAGCGACGATTATCTGGAAAGTGCTCTAGTTTTCGAGCGATCAGTTCATCAATCAGTTCCCTCATGTCTTTCCGAGCTAACGGGTTTTCGCCCTTCATCCCTTGCCTAAGCAGGTCGCCAATCATTGGTTGCC
>JAKSDM010000163.1 GCA_022360135.1 Pseudanabaenales cyanobacterium
GTCTCTAGCACTGCCGATTATGCCCAAGCGAACTTTCTGGTGGTGCTCGCGCCCGCTAGGAATTGACCCAATACTGTTCGGTTAATAATTTTTGGAGTTCCCAACGCTCGTAGAGATGTTGCATGTAACGTCTCTACGAGCAAATTTATCGAGCTTATCCGAACAGTATTGGGAATTGACCCAGAAAAAACCCGGCGTTTGGCCGGGTACAGTGTGTATCAGATGATTTAAATTTTTGATTCAACGGGTTGATTTATAGCTCTATTGAAACCAAGCTGCTCTGAGTATTCCCTAGTCTTTGGTCTAAATTAGCAAGATGCGCCAATATTTAATTTAAACCAATGGGCTAGCGAAGATTCAGGCAACTTGAACATCAATAGTATTTTTTCAGATAAGGTAATGCTGTCATCTATATGACAGTTTCAGAGATGGGCTGATATCTAGCTGTGTTGCAGAATCGGCTTTGGCTGGTCAGCTTATGAGATATCCAGCGGCGGTGATTGCTTGGGCCACTGATTCTTGAGGAGCCTGGGTTTCGATAGCCACTCGCTTAGTTTTGGGATTAGCCTCCACCTTTGCTTCGGGGTCAATAGTCTGAACAGCTTTAGTAATGGTTTCGGCACAGGCGGAGCAGGCCATGCTGGGTACGGTTAGTTGCAATGAGGTCATCTCTTTCTCCAATAAGTCACAAAAGCCCTTTGCCAATACGATTCGATTCAGGATCCCTCTGAGTCCCCCTGCAAAAGGCTACGGTGTACACAGATCTTGACACCGATTGCAAAAGGTTGAACGATCCCCCCTTTTTTAGATGCTGCTGGCGAATTTAACACTTGGAAATATTGGCGCCGAAGTGGGGGTTTTTTGAGCCCCCCCAGCCCCCCCCTAGGGTTGATTCTCTAAGTGAAGAATAATGCTGGCCCCCTTATTGTATGGCCGTCCTTCAGAAAAGGTTGAACCAAAACTCAGGGATTTTGGCAATTTTCTCTCATTAGAGAATCAACCCTACCCCCAGCCCCCAATTCTGGGGGAGCAGATCCTCAAAGCCCCCCAAAGTTGATGCTGCTGGCTAATTTAACACTTGGACATATCGTCAATTCTGAGGGCTTTTTGCGGCCCCCCAGCCCCCAACTTTGGGGGAGCATGAACTCAAAGTCCCCCAAAGTTGGGGGATTTAGGGGGCTTTTAGCCGTTCGCACAATGTTACGAAATAATTCGCCAGCAGCGTCAAAGTTGAGGGATTTAGGGGGCCTTCAGGCGTTCTCACGATATTACGAAATAATTCGCCAGCAGCGTCTTTTTTAAAAGGGTTAGGGGGGGATCTCCATAAAAATCGGGCTTATCCGAACAGGATTGAGTCTTCTCTATATCCTAAAGTCTCCCCTCGAATGGAGAGTTAAGGGGGGAGTTAAGGCGGATATCCCCCCATACCTGTATCGGATCTCCCACCTGCACTTGGAGAGACTGCTTTGCGCTCCCTTCATTAATCGCGATTTCGACCCAACTATGACTGCCCACTAAGGCGGTGAGAGTCCCCACCGGCCGATCGCCATAGGTCCTGCTCCCTGCTATGGTCACCTGGCCAACTTGAACTGACCAAGCGCTCTCTTGAACCCATTCTCCTGGAATGGTTGTAATCAAATTGCCGAAGTGATCAATATATTGAATGGCGCCTGTGACGCCGAATTCTGTCTGGGTATAGCTCGGAATATCGAGCTTCACTAACGTTTGGGGATCAATCACCTCACCTAAGTCTA
>JAKSDM010001456.1 GCA_022360135.1 Pseudanabaenales cyanobacterium
CAATTGGCGGGGTCTTATCAGCAAGCTCCCAGTTATCAAGAGGCGTATTCAACCTTTTCGACTCGGGTGGAACTGATTATTAAGGGCGATATGGAGATCTTTACGGCTGAAGTCTTTAGGGAGAAGGAGTCAGCAAGAGAAAGCGCCAGACCTGCAGTTGATGATAATTATATCGCCCCCTTTCCGTCAGATGATTCCTCGGATCCGACCGCTGGATACGAGGAAATTGCAATGGCGATGGCGGAAGAGGGGTTAGAGTTCCCTGACCCAGAAATCCCCTTACCGCCTCCCCTATCGCCCTCATCGTCGATCAGTAATGGCGGCCCCAAACAGTCTGAACCCACCATTAATCGCAAACCTGCTCCTATCGCCTCCCACTCTACTTCTAGAGCCACCCCCGATCCGTTTGTGGGAGCAGTTCCCCCGGTAAGAATTTCTTCTCCTTCCTTGGCGTCGCCCGCCGAAACTCAGGTTCGTCCTGATAATCCGGATGCTAGGTCGTAAGCCGGAGCTTAGATAACACTCACAAGCCGTAAGCCAATGTCGTTGTTCCTGTGATCCGGATTGGCCCAATTGCGGTTCGCCGAACGGCAATAGCCAGGAACGTAGTACCAGGAACCACCGCGCATTAGGCGATAGCAATCATCTCCGCCAGTTTCCCAAGCTCTGCCATCTGTGGGGGCTCCCTGATAGTTGCTATGCCAGTGATCCAGACACCATTCCCACACATTCCCGTGCATGTCATACAAACCAAAGGCATTGGCAATTCCGAAGTTCCCTACTGGTGAAGTTTGTCGACGATAGATCCCTCTTGGCCCATGGGCATAAGTATAGTTACCGTTATAATTAGCCAAATTAGGGGCGATAGTCTCGCCAAAATGAAATGGGGTTGCGCCGCCAGCACGACAGGCATATTCCCACTCCGCTTCACTGGGCAGCCGATACATTTGACCTGTTTTCTGAGATAACCGGAGACAAAACTCAACCGCGTCATACCAGGAAATATTCTCTACAGGACAGTTGTCTCCTTCGAATTTTGCTGGGTCCAGATCAAGCTCTCGCCCAACTTTAGGAAGGGCGGCGATCGTTCGCCATTGAGCCTGGGTGACTGGATACTTACCCATCCAAAACGAACTGACCGTGACACCATGTTGTGGTCTCTCATCGCTAGGAACGCCTTTCCCTTCTGGCGATCCCATTTCGAAAGCGCCTCCAGGAATGGCGATCATTTCCAAGTTGACCCCGTCCCCTAAGTCTTCAGTGCGATACTCAGCTTTTTTCCATTGGCGATTTGCCTTAATCCTAGGCTTTCCCACACCGAGAAACCCCGTCCTTTTAATCCTCATGACTATTACCTCAAATTCGAAAGTCGAGGCAGGAGATATTGCCAGTGGAGAGGGTGAGGGAATGGCTACAGGTTCACTAGACATTGGCTGAGGTTTTGGTTTCGGGGGGCCAAGTGGAACAGCGGCTCTGGAATCCGGGCAACTTTGGGCAAGGCGTTCAATCCCTCCAATCGCTTCTGGGTCAGCCGGAGAGACCGCCAACACCCGAATCCAGAGCTGTTGGGCAAGTTGCCAATCTGATTGCGCCTCAGCGCTGAAAGCATCCTTTTTGAGGGTGGCGACATCGCTGAAGGTGGCTTGATGGGGCAGCAAAATCAGATGGGATTGAGCAAGTGACTCAACCACGACATGGGGGGTTTGCGGCGGCTTGCCGTAGTGTTGGTTAAGCTGCGGCAGGTGATAGCGTAAATATTGATATAGGCGCTCGGCGGTGGCGCAATTCTCAGCTCCCTGAAGGCGTAAGCCTTGCAACAGAACATTGGTGAAAGCTCCCTGGCGGAGGGAGTCAATTTCATAGGAAACCTGATTAGGACTACAGGAAAAAAAGGTGATGACGCCCGCCTGCGTTTCACCGCCAATACTAAGTCCAGCTTGACATGCTTGATTGCGAGAAGCGTCGATTAGCATTACCACATTATCTGCGCCACAGCGCCGGAGCCGTTCAGTAACGGAGTTGATTGAGATGGCTGTGCCCTCGACATTGTCCGGATTGGCGTCAGTGGGCATGAGATAACCCTGGTTTTTATAACAGCATCCATGCCCAGCAAAGAAGAACCAGAAGTTATCGCCAGCTTGCAGGAAGGCATCCTCGAATCGACTCTGCAAAAATTGGCTTAATGTTCTATAGGTCGGTTGGGAGGTAATGGGGGGACCAGAATCCATCTCAATCGGTGGGGAATCATCGGAGAAGTGATAAACCTGTTCGCAGTTGATTTCGGTCTGGAAAAAATCACGAACAGCCTCGGCGTCTCGCTGGGCGTAATTGAGCGCCGGCTGGTTGTGATATCGATTGACGCCAATGGTAATAGCCCAGTTTCTACTCATCCGCCTGCAACCATTGCAATACTATGAAGGGCGGCATAAGGGCAAATAAATTCAGGATAATCACCCGTTTGTTCACTATGCTCCCACCCATTCCGACTAACTAATGTAATACGCACTTCCGCATTTATTTCTACGGAAAGGTGGATCGCATTCAGCAGACTTTGTCGGAAATAACTCTAAAATTTGAACAATGCGAAGTTTTTTTCAAGTTTGAAGCGTTAAGCTAATCAAGTCAGTCTAACCAGCGTTGGCGTACTGGAGCGGATTAACCGTTACGCAGATCGGCTCTCCGAGGGAATGGAGGAGGCCAAGGGGAATGTCGAAGGCGTTCAACCCAGTCTCAAGAAGGTGGGTGCCCAGACTCAAGCTAGTTCTAAGAGAATTTCTGGATTTTTCCAAAAAGTGGCGAAGCTGGAGCAGCAGGTTGAAGTTGTGATCAAGACGGCTCAGCGGATGCTGGAGCTGAACCAATTAACCGAAGAGCAAGCCCGACAGTTGGTCAATAACTTAGTTGATACGCCATTTTTGAAGGAAGAGTTGATTGTTCAGGCGGAGCAGTTATTAACGAAAACCATTGAGCAGGAAGGGGAGAAGCAGATTAAGCTGATCCAGTCGGAACAGCAGAAAATTCAGGCCCAGGTTGAAAGCGGTTTGCTGGGGCAAGTGGATATCTTTGTCAAAGTGGCAAAGCTATGCGCTGTCTTAGAGTGCCAGCCTGCAGACTTGTTCAAGGCTGAGGAGCTGACAAATGAGTAGACCTTCACAGAACCAGCGTTGGGTTCCTCAGCTTGAGGCGCTTTGGCGAGGGTTGA
>JAKSDM010000719.1 GCA_022360135.1 Pseudanabaenales cyanobacterium
CAAAGAAACCAATCAAAGGTTCAATTTCAGGACGGTTGCGATTGGCGATGGGTGAACCCACCACAATGTCTTCCTGCCCGCTGTAGCGAGCGAGTAAGACCACAAACGCCGCCAGCAGGGTCATGAACAGGGTGGTCCCGGAGCGTTGGCCGAGCTGCTTGAGCTGGGCGGTGAGATGAGCATCGAGTTCGAAGTGTGTAACCGCGCCTGGGAAGGTCTGGAACGGCGGGCGAGGTCGGTCAGTGGGCAGCTCTAGTAGAGTCGGAGCGTCTGTCAGCTGTTGCTTCCAATAGTTCAGTTGGGTCTCCAGAACTTCGCCCTGCAGCCACTGACGTTGCCAGTGAGCAAAATCTGCATACTGGATGGTCAGGTCGCTCAAGGGAGAGGGCTCCCCTTTTGAAAAGGCTCCATACAAGGCGGCGACTTCACGGATTAAAACCCCCATTGACCAGCCGTCGGCCACAATATGGGGTATTGCAACTAGCAATCCATATTCTGTCTCTCTCAGCCTTAGTAAGGTGACTCGCAGTAAAGGGCCGTTAGCCAAATCAAAAGGGTGTTTGGCTTCCTCGCTCACCCGTTGTTGCACCTCAACGGATTGTTGAGTTTTAGACAATGACTGCAGGTTGATCACCGATAGTTTTAGGCGTTTGGCAGGTTCAATCACCTGAATTGGCGAACCGTTTACCACTGGCAGCGTCGTTCGCAGGATTTCATGACGCCGAACAACTTCGCTTAGGCTCTGCTCCAGGACCTCTAATCGGAGCGCCCCCCTAATGTATAGGGCTTGAAATTCGTTGTAGGCAGCGTTAGGCCCCTCCAGTTGATCTAAGAACCAGAGTCGTTGTTGGGCAAAGGAAAGCGGTAGTTTCTGGCGGCGTGAGACCGGCTGAATTGAGTCAAGCGTAGGACGGACAGCAGAATTATTGCCTCTCAAAAATGAGAGGATTTCCGCCTTGTGTTCGGCTAACTCAGTCCGTAGAGTTGGTGTTAGGGCGCCTTTAGGCGCATTACAGCGCAGCCGATCGCCCTCTACCCAAAGTTTGATGTCTAGATCGTGAAGCGACGCTAAAAACCTGTGAATTGATTTCATAGCTCGATTTCCTCCCGTTCTCCCACAGCAGTACTCAGTGGAACTGAATGCGTTTGGCTAGGCCAACTTATCTGCTCAAGACAGGCGGCGACACCTGCCACTGTCGGATCAACAAACAGACTATTCAAGGGCAGTTCAACCTGAAGGGTTTGTCGGATCCGAAAGACAACTTGAGAGCCCAGCAGAGAATCTCCTCCCAATTCGAAGAAGTCATCATGGATACCCACTGGATCAACGCCAAGCAGCTGTCGCCAGATGTCAGCAATGGTCTGTTCAATTTCATTGCGAGGGGGGACATAAGCATTGCTCAGGGCAGGTCGGGGATGAGTAGATTGAAATTGAACAGCGCTTGCTTGAGTAGATTGCAACTGATCAGCATTTTCTTTCGTCGCCAATACGGGCAAGATAGGCGCTTGATCAAACCGACTCAACAAATCATGGGTTGACACCAGAACTTGAGGAACTGTACTGCCTAACAGACGGCTAAAGACGTCAACCCCTGCTTGGGGCGAGATACCTTGTCGCAACTGTTGGGCGCGTAATGCTTGGAACTCACTGGGTAGGGCTGTATTGACCGCCATGCCCACTGCCTGCCAGACGTCCCAATTGACAGACAGCGTGAAAGTGTTTTGTTGGCAAGTTTTGTAGTGGGCAAAAGCGTCCAAAAAGGCATTTGCTGAGCAGTAATCAACCTGCCCGAATTCTCCCAAGATAGACGTTAGCGATGAACAAAGAACAAAGAAATCTAGCTGAACATCTTTGAAGATGGCGTCGAGAATCAAGGTTCCTTTCACTTTTGGGTCCAGAATGTCTGCTGCTGCTTGCCGGGTTTTGCGTTGGATCACGCCGCCGCCTGGGACACCTGCGGCGTGGATAACCCCGTTGATCTGCCCAAACTGCTGTTGAGCGGTTGCGATCGCGGCTTGCATTTGTGACTGATGAGTGACATCAGCGCCAATCACTAAGACCTCGCCCCCCAGATTTTCGAGTTCCTGCACCGTCTGAATTTTGCGGCTGATGCGATCAAGATGATCATGGGTCGCCAGCCATTGTTCCCACTGGTTTCGCGCAGGCAACGCTGAGCGACCTGTCAGAATCAACCTAGCTCGCACCGTCTTGGCCAGATATTCCGCCAGCACCAGACCCATTCCCCCAAGCCCGCCCGTAATCAGATAAATTCCCCCTTCCTTCAATCGGGGAGGGAGCTGACTAGGCGCTTCCAATTGAACGGGCTCAAACGTGGGCGCCCAGCGATGAAGCCCTCGGTAAGCAATCACCGGGTCAGAAGATGGGGTGACAAGCTCCGCCAATAATTGGTCTATCAGTTGTCGCTCACACCTTGTTCCCGGCTGTGGGATGACAACATCAATGCCCTGACAGTCAATATTAGAGTATTCTTTGGGAATAACTTTGATCGGGCCAAGCAGAGTCGCCTTTTCTGGACACAGCCCCTGCTCTCCAGTCACATCCCATACATTATTAGAAATGATAGAGAACCGAATCGGATCAGTAAAATTCTGTTTCCCAATGGCCTGAGCTAGATAGAGCAGGCTCTGAAAGCCTAAATCTTGCGCTTTATCAAGCCGCTCAAAGGCTGATTCGGCATTACTTTTTTCGGTAACACTCCAAAGATGAACAATCTGTTGGGGAATCTTGTCTTGGGCGAGAAGATCCCTCAGTAATGCGCTGTAATCATCTGGTTTTTGAGGATTCAGGCGGTATTGACCATCACTGTGTTTAAAGAAGTTCGCCCCCACACCCACCGCAATCACAGTCTGACCCTGCTGTTCCAACCGCTTGATGATGGGGTCTCCTAAGCCACATTCATCCACAAATACCAACCAGTTCGACATCTGCGCCGCCCAGGCTTCCTGGCCAGGTAGAGTGGGGGAAACCGTTTGTTTCCAGAGAGGGAGATAAAACCAATCGGCGATATCAGACTTTTTCGCCATTGCTCCCTGAGTCCCATGGCCGTTATCTCCTTGACTGCTAGGCGTAATCCAGTAACGCTGACGCTCAAAGGGGTAAGTTGGTAAAGGCAGACGATAACGCTGCTCATAGCCGTAGAATTCAGCCCAATTAATTGATACGCCAGTGAGCCAGAGCTTACCGAGGGTGGTGAGCAAGAACGCCAAATCCGACTGTGGATCTTTGGGATGGCGTACGGAAGTTAGCACAACCTGCTCATCTTGCCGATTGGGATGGCGCCTGGCTAAGGTGCTCAACGTTCTCCCAGGACCAACTTCCAGCAGAATTTGACTGGGATCTTTTAGCAACTGTTGTAATCCCTCGGAAAAGTGAACCGTTTGCCGCAAATGCTTTGCCCAATAGCGTGGATCTGTGGCCTCTGACGCCGTAATCCAACCGCCGGTGACATTGGACAGATAAGGAATGGTTGGCGGGTTTAAGCTAACCGTTTGGACCGCTGCAATGAAATCCTCCAGAATAGGCTCCATCATCGCTGAATGGAAGGCATGGGAGGTCTGTAGGCGACGGTGTTTTATCCCTTTGTCAGTGAACCGCGCCTGTAAGTCATCTATCGCCGCTGGCGGACCCGAAACCACGCAAAGAGAGGGGCCATTGATCACCGCTAAGGAACATTCATCACTGAGGCAGAGCGCCGCCTCATCGGCGGACAAGGCAACCGTCAGCATTGCTCCGGCGGGTCGTTGCTGCATCAGGCGTCCCCGGACGGCGACCAGTGACAAGGCGTCCTCTAGAGAGAACACGCCTGCTAAGCAGGCAGCGACAAATTCGCCAAGGCTATGACCAATCATCACCTGAGGATGCACCCCCCAAGACATCCACAACTTAGCCAGGGCGTATTCGAACACGAACAGCGCTGGCTGAGCGATCGCAGTCTGAATAAGCAACTGTGCAGTCTCTACAGTTCCGTCTTGACCAGGGTGCAGGATCTGGCGTAGATCGAGTCCCAAGTGCGCTTGCAGGAATTCTGAGCAGA
>JAKSDM010000803.1 GCA_022360135.1 Pseudanabaenales cyanobacterium
AGGCGTAACGTTAAGGGGGTGACAGGCAGTCCTTGGCTAGCTCCAAAGTAATCGACTAGCCAGTTATCAATGTCAGCCCCACCCAAGTTTTCCCCTGCTTTAGCCAGAACCCGAGCCATTTTAACCCGCTGGCCAGACTTTTCCGCCAGCGACTTCTGACCCCATTTGAGAATAAGCCCCAGAGGTTTGCGATCCGAGGAATAATCGAGCTGGACCAGGGAAAGATCCAGGGTGCCGCCGCCAAAGTCAATCACCAAAAGCACCTTTTCATCTATTAATCCATAGCCCAAAGCTGCCGCTGTGGGTTCATCCAACATCCGCACCTGTTCAATGTCCAGAGTCTGGCAGACCTTCCCCAGCCAATAGCGATAGGCTTCAAAACTATCGACTGGAACCGTAAAAATGAGAGAGTTAATTTCCGGATCCGCCGCTTTGAGTTGCTGAATCACACGGGTTAGAAACCACTGTCCTACCTGCTCAAAACTGATTGGCCGCCCGTCTAATTGGGGCAGAAATCCCTGCACATCGGCGCCGATTCCCCGTTTAAAGTTGCGGAAGAATCGGGGATTTTGGCCTGAATCCAGGCCGCGATCTCGCACCTGCTGTCCCACCACCACCTTGTGTTCGGCCACATTCTCGACGTAAATCAAACTGGGGATCAACGGTGGATTGACTCCCAAGCAAAACGAGAAGTCTGGTAAATTCAAGGTTGCTGGTTCATCGGTAACTAGATTCCAACGGGCAATAACGGTATTAGTTGTACCAAAATCAATCGCGATCGTCATAGTGGGACTCAGGATTCAGGGCTTAAACCTGCAATAACGCTTACCTGATAATCTACACCCTACACTCCTACCCCGCACGCCTCACTTTTAACGCTTCCCTCCGAGTCTCCCGCCATGAGAAAACAACGGTTGCGATGTTTGTGTTCGTGCTGTCACCATTTGCCTCCAGCCGCCTGACTTGCTTCATCGAGTCTTCAAGTTGGGGGAGTTTCTATAGCTTCCGGACTCCAGCATGGGCTGTTTGTAAAGTTTAACAGCCACCCTAAATCAAACTTAAGTTCCATGCCAAGTCTGCAATACTTACTGCTGTCCACGCTGCTAATCACTCTTTTTCTGAGTAATGGTCTTGCCTCTGGATCTGGCGGAATCGAGACAACTGGTTTCACATCAGAGCAAATTTACCTAACTGCTCGCGGCGGCCCCTATGGTAGACGGCCTCATCGAGGCATTGGCCGTCGTGAGCGGTTGGCGGCCCCCACCCCTACCATGCTTACTCGCCCAACCAGGACTGCGTCAATCGCCCCAACTCAAACTGAGCATCTTTATAGCACCCTACTCGACCAAGGTTAAGACAATGTTTGGCGGCTTGCTCAAGATCCTGAATGGCGGCTTGCTGCTTACCCAATTCGGCGTAAGCGATGCCGCGATCGTAATAGAAAAAGGGATGTTCCGAATTCAATTGCAGGGCTCTATTGTAGTCTTCGATGGCGCCTTCATAGTCTCCTAGTTCGTGTCGAGCTAATCCTCGGCTATAGTAAGGATCGGGGCTGTTGGGAGCAATATGAATTGCAATATTGAAATCCTGAATCGCCCCTTGGGGATCGCCTACTCGGCGGCGAACCAGTCCCCGATTCTGATAGGCCAGACTGTGGCTAGGTCTGAGATTAATGGCTTGGGCGCAATCCTTGAGGGCGGTGGAGTTATCCTTTAAGTTGGAGTAAGAAAGACAACGATTCAAATAGGCCGCCGCCAACTCAGTTTGCTCTGGATTCAATTCAATGGCTTTTGTATAGTCCTCAACCGCACCCTGGTCATCGCCCCAATCGGCTCGGGCGCTGCCCCGATTAATATAAGCCTTGGCCAAGTTGGGTTCAAGCTGGATAGAGTGGGTATAGTCCTCAATGGCGCCCTGTAAGTCTCCCAAGTGGACTCGAATATTTGCCCGTTGGTAGTAGTTTGAAGAATTGTCAGACTTGAGTTTAATCGCTTCAGTCAGGTCAGCTAACGCCTGCTCCGAATTGCCCTGCTTAAAATGCAAATCGCCTCTACCTGCATACGCTTCACTGTGGTTGGGATTGAATTGAATCACCCGGTTATAGTGGGCGATCGCCTGGGCTTCCTTACCCGCTTGTTTATAATTATCCGCTTGGTTTAGCAAATAATAGGCCCATAGGCTCTGAGGGAGTTGGAAGCGATATATGCCAATCAGCGCGGCCAAAATGCCGACTCCCACCAGACTAGCCAAAACAAATGGACGAGAGACAGAGAACCGGAAAAACGATTTTGGGTCTGTTTTTTTATCCTCTGAAGGAAGAGTTGAGAGAGCTGACTGCGGACAATGCAGCACTATATCTTGTAGGTCAGCCAGCAAATCACTCGCCCGTTGATATCGGCGGGAGGGGTCGGGGCAGATGGTTTTGTTAATCACTTCCACTAATCTAGAGTTGCCCCGAACCTTGCCCTGCCAAGCTATCGGTTTCGTCTTAGATTGACTGATTTGTTTGGCCGTGGGTAAATCAGCTGGGGCAAGCCCTGTCAGCGCCTGAATCGCCAAAATCCCAAGGGCGTAAAAGTCATTACTGAAGTTAGATTGGCCATTGAGCTGTTCTGGGGGAAGGTAAACAGAGGTATCGGTAGGATAAGCTGTTTCTAGCTGCCCTCCCGCCTTCATAATTTGGGAATTGACCTCTTTGGCGATGCCAAAGTCCGTTAGCACCAGTTTTCCGTCTGTCTGACGTCTAATTATATTGGAAGGTTTGATGCGACAATGGACAACCCCATAGGCTTGAGCAAACTCTAGAATCTCGAGTATCTCTTTCAAAAGGTCTACCACATCGGCTTCTAGCCAGGGTTTTCCTGGAATCAGTTCGGTGGCTAGGGAGTGGCCTGGAATATACTCCTGAATAATAAAAAAGTTTCTGCCCTCTTCAAAATAGTCGAAGATCTCAGGAATTTGGCTGTGTTCACCGAGTTTTTCTAGAACCCCTACTTTTCGCTTGAGGAATTTGGAAATAAATTTCAGCGTGGTCGGGTTTCTACCTGGAAGTTCTAGATGCTTAACAATGCATTTGGGGAAATCAGGATAGTGGGTATCAGCCATCAGATAGGTTTTTCCTAACTGACTGGAGCCGATGACTCTAATAGGTTGGTAGCGACCGCCTAGAAGTTTGCTCACTGGTTGCCAATGAAATAATATGAGGAGATGCTCCCGCCGATAATGCTGACTCAAGCCACAAATGTGAGGCCAATGAGACCGCCAACGCCCAGCCCAAGGACGCATATCCCCGCCAGAATCAGGGTCGATTGAAGCTGATTAAAGCTGAGGATCAAGCGATCGCCCGTTTCAGCTCCAATTATGGCTGCCGAAGCAGCAGTGATAATTGCCCCTAGACCCACTTTAATCCCATCGCCAACTAAACTCAGAGGAGTCACTTGATCGAGATCGGAGGAGCCGGAGTAATTGAGTGCGATCGCAATCGCCACCACCATTAACCCTGTCCCCAAAATGGCCAATAGGGCTAACAAATTAGCTGACAACCACCCGAAACGCTGTAGACTTTTGGGACCTGCCAAAGCCGCCGCTTGGGCGATTGCGCTGACCAGCGCCAGATTCCAAATCCAGCCAGGCGCAGGGAAAGAAGCCAATAGCAAGCCTATAATTGCGTAGGCAAGTAGAGAAGCGGCCACCCATTTGATTAAAGGGACAGTCTCTATAATGGTAAATCGGCCAGGAAATCTAGATCGTCGCCGTCTTCTGGTAGAGGATCTCATAAGCTCTCTAATAGCTTGTGAAGAAACACCTTAACCCTATGCGGCAAAGGCGTTTTTCACAGAAAATATGACTAAACACACCCTTCACTGAAGGAACATTTCGATAGAGGGCTAGTGTCGAGTATACCTGTGACTGCTCATCCTTCGCATCTGTTAATAGCCAGTTAGAAGGTTTACAGCGGAAATTATTTAAGCAATCATCGGAGCACTAGCAGCGGCGAATCTGAGCCAGGGTGGAGTGAGAGATTGACTGCCGCGACAACACTAAGATCATGATCAGCGGCTGGCTAAGAGCCAATTGTTGACTGCCATAATCGCCTCTGTTTAATCCCTGCAAAGGAAAATGCAGCAATATTGAAAAATGTAAACAATCTATAATCTATCCCTTAAATCCGGTTGAACTTGGCTTGACGGCATCTAAAAGTTAAGCGAAACTAACAACTAATAAAGGCGGGCACTCACCAAGTTAATAATATCTATTAACTTTTGCTATGAAATTCCCTGGGTATTTCCTGCCATGCTTAGTAGTATTAAGGAAAGTTTGTAGTGTAAATTCGCTGATCACAAATCAGGGAGAGTGTTCGCTACTTCTGGAAGCTTCGTTAGCTCACGAACAAAACCGTTCAGAGGATATCTGCCCCTATGGAGACATTGGAGTTCATTATTTTTCCTGATGGTCGGGTAAAGGAAAAAGTAACCGGAATTGTTGGCTCATCCTGCGCTGAAGTGACTGCTTTTATAGAGGAACAGTTAGGTCAGGTGGTTAGTCAGCAACGCACCTCTGAATTTTATGCCCAACAAGTTCGCCAGACAGCCTCAAGTGCAGCGCAGGCTCAATTGTCACGCACCGAATGGTAGTTCTTTGTCAAGTTGGTTTAAACAAGTAGTTTAAAGCGGTTAATATGTCACACTTTAGTCAAATCAAAACTAAACTTCGTAACCTTTCCTCACTAGAGGCCGCTCTGACAGATATCGGAGCTGATTGGAAATCTGGGCCGCAACCCGTTAGGGGCTATCGAGGACAAACTCAAACGGCTGATCTTGTGATTGAGCAAGATAATGGTTATGACGTTGGATTTCGCTTGAATCCTGAAACTCGTGAGTATGAGTTGGTTGCAGATTTGCAATATTGGCTGCAGCCCTGGTCGGTTGACGGCTTTTTGAATCGAGTTAATCAGCGTTATGCTTACCATACTGTGTTGCGTGAGACAATCCGCAAAGGTTTCCAGGTCGCTGAACAGCAAAATCATGAGGATGGTTCTATCCGTTTAGTGCTACAACGCTGGAGTGCATAGTCTTTCTTTTACGGGTTAATTTGTTCTATGGAATTCCTACCCGATGATTTTGAAAATACGGATAATAGTCAAACTGGGTTAGAGCCTGAGTTGGGGGGGCGTCTGCGGGATGATCAATCTCGTACGGGTTTGGAGCCTGAACTAGGCGGCGCCACTAGACAAAGAGGGGTTTATGTCGATGAATTAACCTGTATAGGCTGTAAGCACTGTGCTCACGTCGCTCGACATACCTTCTATATTGAGCCGGATTATGGCCGCTCCCGAGTAGTTCGACAGGATGGAGATTCTGATGACATCATTCAAGAAGCCATCGATACCTGTCCAGTAGATTGTATTCACTGGGTGGACTATACAGAACTCAAGCAATTGGAGGAAGAGCGGAACTATCAGGTGATTCCGGTTGCTGGATTTCCAGTAAACAAGGCGATCAGCCTTTCACAAAGTCGCCGACGCATGCATCGGGCGAAGAAAAAATAAGGTTTGATTGACTGGTTATTTCTTTAAACTCCTTTAACCCATTTGAAATTACTCCGGAGGCTGCTACTGGCGGCTTCTTTTTTTATATTGATATACGCTGATGTCCAACCTACCGTCTACTACCTACTGTCCACCTAAATGCCAATGCCTAATGCATAACTTAAAATGTCTAACAGCTGATCAATCTTGAAAAACAATAACTGCGCCATTCGGGCCGAATACTAATCGAAGGCTGAGGGATTCTTCTGTCTGGATAGGAGAAGAAATCGGCTCGTTTGGCAGTGGGAGTGTAATCCGATCGCGATAGGTTTCCGCCACAGAACTAATCGGCGTTATTGATTCAATCGTTCCCGCTGGACTAATGACCAAACGATACGCCAGCACCTGATTCAGATTTTCAGGTAAACTCCATCGCTGCTGGAAATAGTCCTTGATTTCGGCAATTTGAGGAATAGGCGCTGGCGCTCTCCCGCTGGCGCTCTCTTCTATTGACAAAGCTCTACTGGCTGCCTCCGGGAGAGGGCGTTCAGCACGAGTACTACCGATAGAGGCTAAAGGCGGCGCCATTTGAGCATCGGCTGAGCTAGCGGCGGCATTGGCGGGAGAGTCTGCAAATGCGGCTTCAGATAGTTCTGACACAGTAGGTGTGGGCGGAATGGGATCGGGGAGAGGGGGTTGGGATGTGACTGGAGGTTCTGGGAGAGGAGGAGCAGGGGAGGTAGCGGGAGCAGGGGAGGCAGCGGGAGCAGGGGGAGCAGGGGAGGTAGCGGGAGCAGAGGGAGAAGGTTGAGTTTGCGGTTGATTAGTAGAGAGGGAAGGTTCAGATTTTTGGGGAGATTGTTCTGAGGGCTCAGGAGGGAGCTGATAGGAACTTTCTGCTAGTTGAGGGGGGTGATAGGTTTCCTCAGCTGACTCAATTGGGTTTAAGGGCGCGACAGATTCGGTCTGAATGTCTTCAAATGGTTGGGCGGCGATCGAGTGTTCTTCCCTATCCTCTAGTTCACTATCATCCATTTCTTCTGGGCGGATAGTCGCCATTGGGCTGGAGGCTAGCGGGTTATCCCGCAGCCATCGGGTTAAGGTTGTAGTCAAACCGACAGTTATCAAAATGGTCGCTGCAGCTACGCCGGACCAACCGATCCGAGTAGTCAATCTATGGTGACGATGGGAAGCGGTTGAGGGAAGCGGGGGGAGTGCGATCGCGCTGGCCTCATATTCATCAAAGATATGGGTTAAATCAAATAACTGCAGGGTGCTGAGTCGAATTTCCACCCCGATACTATTGGTCGCTAACGCCCCCAGGCGCAAGATATGACGAGTTAGTCCTTGGGACTGGAGAAGGATACCCAGGGATGCCGCCGTTGATTCTGAATTCTCTTGGCTATGATCAGCTGGGCTAGTTCCTGACAGGGGGGAGGCGCTGTCCGATGTTTTGCATCCAGAGGCGGCTGCGATCGGCGTCAGTTTGGCCTGAACATAGGTTTGGACTGCTTCCATCAGGCCTTCTAACTGGGTGCGATCGCCCCGAATCAGCACTTGATCTACCCCAGAGACCTCAGAATTACTCACGTACAATCGAAATCGCAGCGGCTTCAAAACCGGCAACGTCGCCCAACGAGACAACGCCGACCGCCTCCCCACCACTTCCAGCGTGCATGTGGATGATGTATATCGTTGAGTGATCACCTCCTTCACCCTTCACCCCTTAACCAATCCAAAATCCAAAATCCAAAATCCAAAACTTTTGTTCATCTATCCTCCTTCACCCTTCACCCCTTAACCAATTCAAAATCCAAAATCCAAAATCCAAAATTTTTGTTCTCCCTTCCTCTTTCCTTACTCATCATTCATCCTTTCCCCCCGATCGCTCCAAAAGCGCCGCCCAAAGCCGCCGAGCCCCACCAACACCGCTGTAGAAAAGCAAATCAATCAAAAGTCTCAGGGCCAGATGACTGAGGTCGTCGGTTGAGCTGTCTTCGCCAGCTTCCATACGCTCTTGATAGGTATTACTAAAATTGTCAA